>DQWO01000176.1 GCA_011042595.1 Pseudomonadota bacterium | reverse complement strand
TCTTAATGCTAAATCGTTACAAGAAAAAACGTTTTTAAAAAGGAGGAACCTCTAATGGCGGAAGAAATAAAAGCAAAGGCAAAAAAGCCGAAAAAGATGTGTGATCCGAAAGCGATTTCCATTGATCCAGCAACTCAGGAGTTGCAAGCCCGTGCTCAGGAACTGGGAATCGATACGGTTTATGACAGAGCCGTACAAATGAAACCATGTAACATTGGTGTGCAGGGCACTTGCTGTAAAAACTGTTCCATGGGGCCGTGCCGTCTCCCGCTTCCGAAATCGGGAATTGAGGGAGAGGACACCCGAAAGGGCCTGTGCGGAGCCACGGCAAATACCATTGCGGCCCGTAACTTTATCCGGATGATCGCAGGGGGCGCTTCCGCCCATTCAGATCACGGCCGCGGGGTTGCCGAAGTTTTCATGGCTGCCGCAAAAAAGGAAACCGATGCTTACCAGATCAAAGATGTGGACAAACTCTTGCAGATTGCTCCCTGTCTGGGTGTTGACACCACGGTTGAAGTTGACGGCGAGCAGGTTAACCGAAAAACGGATGAAATCGCCCTTGAAGTGGCTGAAGCAGCAATAAATGAATGGGGCAAGTACGAGGGCGAACTGTTGTACGCAAAAAGAGCGCCCGAGGCCCTGTATGAAAAATGGAAGAAGGCCGGCGTTATTCCCAGAAATATTGATCGTGAAATTGTTGAGATCATGCACCGCACTCATATTGGTGTTGACATGGATTATAAGAATCTGATCAAGCAGGGCAGCCGTGCGGCCATTGCCGACGGCTGGGGCGGGTCCATGCTGGCCACGGATCTCCAGGATGTTCTATTCGGGACGCCCTACCCTTTACAGTCCGAAGCCAACCTTGGGGTTATGAAGGAAGATCATGTCAATCTTATCGTACACGGTCACGAGCCGATTCTGTCCGAAATTATTGTAGCGGTGGCCCAATCCGAGAAAATGGTGGATTATGCCAAGTCAAAAGGGGCCAAAGGGATCCAGCTCAGCGGGATCTGCTGTACGGCCAATGAACTCCTTCAGCGCCACGGCATTCCCAGTGCAACCACTTTTTTGTCTCAGGAGCTTGCCATTATCACCGGCGCCTGCGATGCCATGGTGGTGGATATCCAGTGTATCATGCAGAATCTTGCCAATGTGGCCAAATGCTTCCACACTCACCTGATCACCACCCATCCCATTGCCAGGATGGAGCAGGACAATGTGATCCATATTGAGTTTGACGAGCATCATGCCTTAAGAGACGCCGAGCGGATCGTCAAGATGGCCATCGACAATTTTGAGAACCGCAAAGCAGAGGTTATGATACCCAAGCATAAAGCTGTCCAGATTGCCGGCTTTGGCGTTGAATCCATCGAGTACCACCTGGGTGGAACATTCCGGGGAACTTATTTTACCTTAAATGACAATATCATTAACGGCCGTATCCGGGGTTTGGCCGGCGTGGTGGGCTGCAACAATGCCCGTACCGTGCATAATAGAGACCATATTACGGTGGTTAAAGAACTGATCAAAAACGATGTACTGGTCCTGACCACCGGCTGCAACGGGATCGCCTGCGCCATGGAAGGACTTCTCACGCCTGAAACCGCGCAGGTATTCTGCGGACCGGGTCTGGCCGAAGTTTGTGAGGTGGTAGGGATTCCGCCGGTTCTTCACCTGGGGTCTTGTGTTGACAACAGCCGCATTCTGCTGGCTGCCACTGAAGTGGTAAAGGCCGGGGGACTTGGAAATGACATTTCCGATGTGCCCGTAGCCGGAAGCGCGCCCGAGTGGATGAGTGAAAAGGCCATCAGCATCGGTCATTATTTTGTTGTGTCCGGCGTATATACGGTATTTGGTGTTACTTTGCCCACTTCCGGAGCTCCGGTGTTCCATGATTATATTTGCAAGGAGCTGGAAAATATTTACGGCGGTATGTGGGATATTGAGCCGGATCCCGTAAAGCACGCTGCGATGATGATTGCCCATATCGACAAAAAGCGCAAAGCCCTGGGCATTGACAAGGCCAGGGAAAGAATCCTCATGGATATGGCCGATCGACAGGCACTTGAAGCATAATATGTTGCATTATTATACTGAGGTTAAAATAAATCCTCAACGAAGGAGGAAAGTATGTCGAAATTAGTCGCATTTGCTGCCATTCAGGGCGGCTACAATGTTGTTTCAGAGGTTGAGGGGGAATTGAGAAATGTTCTGGCATCCTATAATGCAGATACCAGAGTAGAGTTTCCCAATACGGGCTACTACCTGCCGGTGATCTATTCTCTTTTAGGTCATAAGGTTGAGACCCTGGAAGATTTGCAGTTACCCATGGAAAGGGCCCGCAAGCTGTTACCTCCCCAGGTAAAAAGGGTAAATCATGTGCCTTACCTGGGCCCCCTTCTGGATGCCGGTATGGCAGCGATTATCGCTTATGAAATCAAAGAAGGCATTCGCACGGTTACAGATCCTGATTTTTATTATCCCCATGAAGATCCGGAT
>DQWO01000104.1 GCA_011042595.1 Pseudomonadota bacterium | reverse complement strand
GTAAAAAGCAGAGCGAGCAGAATAAAAAGCGACAAACGTCCGTCTCTAAATAAATTTATTAACATCGTGACAGTTCTCCAAGGTTGTTTTTTAAGTTGCCGGTCGGTTTCTTCTAAGTGAAACTCCCCGGGGCAAGCCCCGGGGAGTTTCACTTGGCGATATCCAGTTTTCTCTTTTCAAGATAGAGTTTCCGAATAAAGTCATACTCAAAGGGTGAACCTGATTGATAGTAACGAAAGGAAGTTTGATGTCTGCTATCTATCGCCTCAAAGATATCAATGGCGGCGCGCCATTTCGACTTATTATTCACGTCATCAAAGGCCAAGTCTAAGAAAGTAGAGCGCACTGCCCTGTCAACCACAAGACCTGAAGCGTCACGCAAGGTCGATGGCCCCATAACCGGTAACACCAGATAAGGCCCGGCACCAACGCCGTAATGGCCCAGGGTTTGACCGAAATCCTCATCATGTTCGGGCATTCCCCACTTAGCCGCCGGGTCATACATCCCGGCCAGGCCAACGGTCGAATTGACGACGATACGACCTGTGGTGATCGCTGTTCCCTTGCCTTTAAGCTGGAGCAGGTTGTTAGTCAGATTGCTTAATTCACCAAGGTTATTGAAGATCCCTGAGATGCGATCTTCAACATAATCCGGCGTGATCCATTCATAGGCACCGACGATCGGCAGGAACAGGTATTTATCAAAATAGTAGTTGAACATATAGATATCCCGGTTAAAACATTCCCAGGGGTCATAGGCATCAATGGGATAGATGGTATCTTCCTTGACAAATTTGCTGACCGGTTTTTGCGCCTGAATAATTGACACTCCATCATCATGTCGGGCACCTTGATTAGTTGCACAACCACTGACGAGAGCAAGGAGTAGGCCCAGAGTCAAAATATATTTTATTGAAGTTGTTTTTTTCGTTTTCATCGGCCCAATTCCCTATCTGTTTTAAAAAAATTGATCATATATGATACATTGTCTTTGTAGGCCATGTTGCCGCAGTGGCCTCCTCGAGGGTATATTTTCGCTCTGGAGCCAAAAACCCGCTGGAGATATTCAATATCACCATCGGCAAGAATAAAATCATCGATGTTGGTCACCATGCCGATCTTGTTGCTCTTTTTAAGATAGTTTTCAATGGCTTTAAGGCTGCTTCTATCAACCAGTTCACGTAAACTCAAACCGGGCTCTCTGGCTTTAAAAACCGGGTAGACGATATTTTCGATATACTCGGCAAACCCACCCCCCCGGGTCGCAATCTTACAATAATCAGTCAGAGAATCGGTACGAAACAGTTTCAGGTTTTTAGGTACGATGTAACCGCTGTTGGTCATGACATCGGAGACGAAGAGGAGATTGGCAAGGGAGATGCGGAACGATAAGCCGATTACGGCCTTGCCCTCCTCTGGACTCGGTAATATTTCATGGTAAGCCCTGTAGAAAAATCCGAGAGAGAGGTCAACAAAATCACCCTCGATATAGGATTCGGTTATATTGCCAATTAGTTTGGTGTAGAAAGTATTAAAAGAGTTCGCGCCATCGGGGAGGTTGTCAACCAGCATCTTGTCAAGCTTAATGGCGGAATCATAGATGTTCAGGGCCGGGTTGATCATTAGTACTTTCTTGAAATTAAAGACCTTCCGCTCTTCATCCAATTTTGCAACAAAAGCGGCCTGGGTACCGCCAAGGCTGTAGCCGGTGAGATAGAAATCGCCAATCAGATCCTTTTTCTTACTCCGTTGCAACATCTTTTCCATGACATTGTAGATATCTTTGGCGTCGGAGGAGATATCTCCCGGCATGCCACTGCTGGAGGCTGCAACAATAAAGTTCGGATGGGTGGGTGAGCTTAAGGCAACAACATGAAAACCGGCCTGGAAAAAGGCCTTTTGCATCATCTGCATCTTGGTCGAATCATAGCCGGCCCCGGTTCCAGCGATCATAAACATAACCGGTGCCTTCTCCTTATGATAGGCAACGGAATAACGCAAATCCTCGTTGTACCAGAAGACCTCAGGGACACCCCGATCCGGGAAAACATCAATGGTCTGGTACTTTTTGACCCTGATTGTTTCCGGAAGAGGTGCTCGATCCTGTAACGGGGTCGACTTGATTGTCGCCTCGATCGGATCGACAATGGGGTAATTGTAGGCTGCAGCCTGTCCGAAAGAGACAGTTGCAAAAAGCAGACTGCAGATCAGCAATAGAGACGGCCACTTCTTTTTTGGGTTCACTTCTCTCTCCTTGATAGTTGTTTTACCTTGAAAGTTATAGCGATTATTTCTGGATTAAAAATATCTTTTTAGTACCTTACAGGTTATTTTCTGGTTTTAAAAACAAGAAAATATTAAGTGTTTCACAGGTTCTTTGCCGTTGAGGCAAAGGTTCTGATGAAAAAACTTATGCAAAGCTCTAATAAGAGTACTTATTTGCGGGCCGGAAAGACTCGTTTGGGTTACTGGGTTTGTCCCCGCATTAGGTAAAATTGATGGTTGACTGAATGATCACCTACGTC
>DQWO01000189.1 GCA_011042595.1 Pseudomonadota bacterium | reverse complement strand
CTCTTCATGCTTTACAACCATCATAAAAATCTATATAAAACAGAGTGGTTTTTTTTGCAATGATTGATGGTCTTTACAAAAAACCCTAACAGGAAAGCCTTCATGTCAACCAGCGTCTATATCTTCCATGAAAGTCCGGTAAAATTATGGGGACTCACCTCCCGTGAACGTCTTGAACGCGTTTTAGCAAAAGCCGGAAAAAATGATTTTATTTCTGATCCAACGCAGGCAACAACAGATAATGTCCTTCTGTTCCGCGGTGACTATCTCTATGATGATCGGGTAATTCAAAACTTGCTGGAATCACCTGACACTATCCTGCTGACTTCAAAAGAAGGTCACGAAATTCCGGTTGCCGCCCAAGTCAAGGCTGATCTGGCTTTGCCAGTTCTTGATTATCTTAATAATGGCAACCTAAATAGAGCCCTGCAGTCTCTTAACATGGTTACCCCACAGACATTGACACCCGCTTACCAGCAACGGCTGCGGAAATTCGACCCGCCTTTTGTCCTGCCGATTACCGAACAAAATCGCCATCGACTGGAAAAACATCTTTTTTCCTGGTCATACAAGGGAATAACCGACCTGGTTACCAAGTGGTGCTGGCCATTTCCCGCCCGGCTGGCAGTGGGGGTCTGCGTTCGTCGCGGCTGGAAACCCAACCAGGTAACCCTGGTGGGCCTGGGACTGGTCATTCTGGCCGGTATTTTATTCTATTCTGGTTTTTATGCCTTGGGCTTGGTGGCCGGATGGCTGATGACTTTTCTCGACACGGTGGACGGAAAACTTGCCCGGGTCACGGTTACTTCCAGCAAGTTCGGCCATATTTTCGATCATGCCATTGATCTTATTCATCCGCCACTATGGTATATTGCCTGGGGATTTGGCCTGGCAAACAGTTCCCCGTCCCTGCCACTAACCAATTTGCCGCTGATTTTGTGGCTGATAGTTGGCGCCTATCTCACCGGACGGCTGGTGGAGGCCATCTTTACCAGCATGCTGGGACGTTTTGGCATCTTTTCATGGCATCCCATAGATTCCTATTTTCGCCTGATTACCGGACGCCGCAACCCGAACCTTATCCTTCTAACCATCAGCACCCTGTTCGGCCGCCCTGACTTGGGATTATTGGCCGTGGCCTTCTGGACGGTTATTACCAGCCTTTTTATGCTCGTCCGACTGGGGATGGCAATTAAAACCAGGTTCACCAGCGGCCCTTTAACCCCGTGGTTAAGTAAAATAGACCCGGGGAAAAAGCCCAAATCACTGGCAGTACGATTATTCACCCGACCACCGACTATACTACCGGACGGCAGCCGCGGCTGATGGCACCTTCCAGCTTATCTGATATAAAAACCGACAATCAACAACCCCTGCAATGGAATCATAGTAACCAGGGGAAGCCGGCCATCGGGGTATTGAGCAATCCTTTAAGTGGGGGAAATAAACGCGGCCTCAGTTCCATCAAAAAACTATTAGCAAACCAACCTGAAGTACTGCATCGTGAGGCCAAAGATCCTACCGAGGTTGACAATGTCCTGGCAGCTTTTGGCCAAGCAGGAATCAAACTTCTGGTTATCAATGGCGGTGACGGCACTATCCAGGCAGTGATGACCTCCATCTTCACCCAAAAACCCTTTACCGACATTCCCTTACTGGCCGTCCTCAAAGCCGGAACCACCAGCATGACTGCCGGCGATATCGGCCTGCCTGGCCGAGGGGACAAAGCATTATCAAAACTTTTATTCCAGCTAAAAACAAGCCGGGAAATCAAGATTGTCCAACGGCCGGTGCTGGAAGTGCAGCATGATAATAAGACTTCACGGTTCGGCATGTTCTTCGGTGCGGCAGTCATCCCCCAGGGCATCGAATTTTTTCACCAGCGGATTAATCGACATGGTCTCCGCGGTGAGCTCGGCCCCGGACTGGTCATGATCCGTTTTCTGCTGGCAATACTGGGATTTCAGCGCCAGAAAATTCTCCGACCGATTCCCATGTCCATCCAGGTAAATCAACAGCATAATACCACGAAAAATGACTTCCTGATTGTTCTTGTCAGCAGCCTTGAACGGCTTTTCCTCGGCCTACACCCCTACTGGGGAAAGGAAGATGGCCCCTTGCATTTCACCAGCGTCACCAGCAAATCACGACATGTACTGCACACCATATTCCAGCTGGCCCGTGGCCAACAGCCCCGTTACGCCACCCTAGAACACGGATACCAAAGTCACAATGTAAAACAGATAAAAATTGTTTGCGCCAGCCCCTACACCCTTGATGGCCAGATATACCATCCAGCCAGCGATAAATTTCCGATTATTATTCGCCATGGGGGGACGCTATCCTTTGTCCAGTTGCAAACATGAATATTCCCACGGAATTATTATCATTCATACGAGAACAAAACACCCTGGTGGTCGATCCGGCAACCGATATCCTGGTCGAAAAGTTGCAGCAACGGTTTGGCAATTCCCTGCAGGCCATCCTGTTTTACGGCTCCTGCCAACGAAGCGGTGATTATCATAGTGGCAT
>DQWO01000231.1 GCA_011042595.1 Pseudomonadota bacterium | reverse complement strand
TGACCAGGTGGCGAATCAGAAAAGCGGTACCGGTTACATAAAAATTGCGGGATTTTTCCAGGGCTTGATTAAACCAGAACAGGGGGCCATGGCGGGCAAGCCGTGGTTTTCGCAGCATAACGGCGCACATGGCCGGGCTCAGGGTCAGAGCGCAGAGGGTCGATATCAGGACCGCGGTGCAGATGGTGACTGAAAACTGTTTATAGAGTTTGCCGGTAATTCCGGGCATAAAAGCCACCGGCACAAAGACGGCCAGCAGGACCAGGGTGGTGGCAATGATCGGACCGGTGACCTGCTCCATGGAACGGATGGCTGCCTTTTTTGGCGACAAGTTCTCATCCTGCATCAGGCGGCAGACATTTTCCACCACGACGATGGCATCATCGACAACGATACCAATGGCCATGATCAGGGCAAAAAGGGAAAGGGTGTTGGCATTGTAACCTAAAGCCAGCAGCACCGCGAAAGTGCCGATGAGTGAGACCGGGATGGTCACCGTGGGTACCAGGGTGGCCCGCCAGTCCTGGAGAAAGACATAATTTACCAGCAGCACCAGCAGGAAAGTGATGGCTAAAGTCCACTCTATTTCATGGATGGCGGCTGAGACGTACTTGGTGGTATCAAGGATAACCTGGTACTGAATGTCTTCAGGCATCCGTTTTTCCAGACGTTCGAGCTCATTTTTGACCTCTTTCATCGTATTCAATGAATTGGCCCCAGTAGAGCGATAAACGGCAATGGTGACTGCCGGACTGCCATTTAAAGTAGACTGGTGACTGTATGATTTGGCCGCCAGTTCCACCCTGGCTATATCTCTAATCCGCACCAGTCCACCCTGAATATTGCGCCGGATAACAATATTTTTATAATCTTCAATATCGTTCAAGCGGCCCTTGGCCCGCAGGGTATACTGGACCTGCTGGCCGGTGGCAATCGGTGGTCGGCCGATTGAGCCAACAGCTGCCTGAATATTCTGCTGGCGAATAGCGCCAATCACATCTTCAGCGGCCAGCCCCAGGGCAGTCAGTCTTTCCGGGTTCATCCAGATACGGATGCTGTATTCCTTCTCCCCAAAGATATAGACGTCGCTGACCCCCCGCAGGCGAACCAGGGCATCCTTGACGTTGTCACTGACATAGTTGCTCAAAAAAAGCATATCACGGCTTTTGCCGGGGGAATAGAAACTGATTGCGGCCATCATATCGGTAGAACGCCGACGCACACTTATCCCCTGGGTCACCACTTCCTGGGGCAGTTTGGGGATAGCCAGTTGAACCCGATTCTGCAGGTTTACCTGGTCAATGTCGGGGTTGGTGCCTACAGCAAAAGTAACGCTGAGGGAGTAATTACCCGAGTTTGAACAGCTTGATGACATGTAAAGCATATCTTCAGCGCCGTTAACCTCTTTTTCTATGGGGGCGGCTACCGTATCGGCCAGGACCTGGGCACTGGCCCCGGGATAGACGGCGCTGACCCTGATCTCCGGTGGGGTGATCTGTGGATATTGGGCTACCGGGATATTGAACAGGGCTATCAATCCGGCGATAGTGATGACAATCGAGACCACTGCCGCCAACCGGGGCCGGTTGATGAAAATCCGTGAGAACATCTTTTATTGCTCCTTGGCTCCGACCACTGGTTTGTTGGTATTGATCCGCACGATCTGACCCGGTTTGACTTTCTGGATTCCCTGGATGATGACTTTTTCACCGGCTCTAAGCCCTGATTCCACCGCCCATTTCGTCCCTGTTGCGACGCCGGTGGTAATCGGACGGCTTGTGACTTTGTTCTGGTCATCCACAATTAAAACGGAGGCCCCCTGACGGTCAATGATAACCGCGGCCTGGGGTACTACCGGCATGATATTCGGCTGTTGTTTGCTGATCAGGACGGTTACATACTGGCCTGGCAGCAGCAGTTCATCATGATTATCAAACCTGGCCCAAACCGCGATGGTACCGGTGCTGATATCCACCTGGTTGTCAACAAAATCTATCCGGCCATTATTCTGGAAGTGTTCTCCGTTTGCCATCCTGATGCGTGGCTGCAGTAAGGGATTTGCGTGACCATTTCCCGCATCATGCAGGGCCACCTGGATTGCTGGCAGATCATTTTCACTGATGGGATAAACGACCCGGATGGGATCAAGCTGGACGATGCGAGCCAGGGGGCCGGAGGAGAGGTTTACCAGGTTTCCCCTGGTGTAGGCTGTGCGGCCGATACGCCCGCTGATCTGGGCCTTGATGATAGTGTAACCCAAGTCAAGTTCGGCCCGGACGAGGGTGGCTTTTGCTTCCTCCAGTTGTGCTTTTGCCTGCAACTCTTCTGCTATGGCATTATCCATGTCGGTGGCTCTTATGCTTTCCGGTCGGGTAGCCTGCAATCGCTGAAGCCGCCGGCTGTTTTTTTGCAGGATCGCCTCAGCCTGGGCAACCTGCGCCCTGCAGATATTGACTTTAGCCTTGTAGGGCGCCGGTTCAATGATATACAGCACATCACCAACCGCGATTTTATCCCCTTCTTTGAACTTTACCTGT
>DQWO01000333.1 GCA_011042595.1 Pseudomonadota bacterium | reverse complement strand
CTTATAAATGTTTTCAGTTAACATGTCTGTCTTAATGTCTTAATAAACAGATTACAAGGGTTAAAAAAAATATTTTGATTGAATTTTCTCAGGATCACATAAGAAACTTTTCCATCATTGCTCATATCGATCATGGTAAGTCAACTCTGGCGGATCGTCTGCTGGAAATAACCGGAGCCTTAACTTCGCGGGAAATGAAAGATCAGGTTCTGGATAATATGGATCTGGAACGGGAACGTGGTATAACGATTAAGGCACAAACCGTCCGGCTTATATATCGGGCTCAGGATGGCAGCGATTATATGCTGAACCTGATTGATACCCCCGGGCATGTTGATTTTTCTTATGAAGTGTCCCGAAGCCTGGCGGCAACTGAAGGGGCAATTCTGGTAGTTGACGCGGTTCAGGGCGTTGAAGCACAGACTCTGGCCAATGTCTACCTGGCTATTGATGCTGACCTGGAGGTTATTCCGGTATTAAACAAGGTTGATCTGCCGGTAGCGGAACCAGATCGGGTGATTCACCAGATTGAGGAGGTGGTTGGTCTGCCGGCTGATGATGCCGTCCTCGTCAGTGCTAAAACCGGATTTGGGGTGGATGAATTGCTGGAGCGTATTATCAACCGCATTCCTTCACCGGGAGGATCGCGGTCCGCGCCGCTGAAAGCCATGATTTTTGATTCCTGGTTTGATTCATACCAGGGAGTCATAGCCATGATCAGAATATATGAAGGGACAATTAAACCGGGAATGAAAATTCAGATGATTTCATCTGGAAAAGAATTCGAAGTACTGAAAGTCGGAGTTCATACACCGGTTGATTTATTAGTGGAAAGCATGTCAGCCGGTGAAGTGGGGTTTCTGATTGCCGGAATCAAGGATGTTGCTGACTGCAAGATCGGTGATACCATTACCATTGCCACGAATCCTGATCCGCAATCCCTGCCGGGCTTTAAAGAAATTAAACCGATGGTTTTCAGCGGCTTGTATCCTGCCGACTCTGTTCAGTACGAAGGACTCAGGGATGCGCTGGCCAAGCTGCGCCTGAATGATTCCTCTTTTTTTTACCAGCCTGAAACGTCCGTAGCCCTCGGATTTGGTTTCCGCTGTGGTTTTCTTGGACTCTTGCATATGGAAATTATCCAGGAGCGCCTGGAACGGGAGTATAATCTTGATCTTATATCAACCGCACCGACGGTTATATACCGGATCAACTGCACAGACGGAAGTGTAGTGGAGATTGATAATCCAAGTAAAATGCCGGCTTCTCAGAATGTTAGCTCAATAGAGGAACCCATAGTTAGAGCATCCATTCATGTGCCGAATGAATATATTGGCAATATTGTGAAATTATGCGAAGATAAGCGCGGCAGTCAGCAGGAAATTAAATATATTGACGAAACCAGGGCGATGATTATCTATGAGCTGCCGTTCAATGAAATTGTTCTTGACTTCTATGATAAGTTGAAGTCATTGTCCCGCGGTTATGCTTCACTGGATTATGAAACAGCCGGCTATCGACCGGCCAAGCTGGTGAAACTTGACATCCTGATTAATGGGGAACTGGTTGACGCACTGTCAATGATTCTTCATGAATCCTGCAGTTATGATCGTGGACATGATCTGGCGGTGAAAATGAAGAAATTGATTCCCCGACAAATGTTTGAGGTTGCCATCCAGGCAGCCATTGGCACTAAGGTCATTGCCAGAACTACGGTTAAAGCATTGCGAAAAAATGTAACCGCCAAATGTTATGGTGGTGACATAACCAGAAAGCGGAAATTGCTGGAAAAACAGAAGGCTGGGAAAAAACGGATGAAGAGAGTGGGTAAAATTGAACTGCCACAAGACGCTTTTCTAGCTATTCTAAATATCGATTCATGATTAGTGCCTTACAGGTCATTTTATGGTTTGAAAAACTAGAAAATGACCTGATAAGAGCACTTATTTGCGGGCGCACTAATTAAGTTTTTGGTTGCGGTCCTCAAGCCCGCATTATCTGGTTATACCTGATTTCATATTGAACTGGAAAGGTAGAGATAAAGATTACTATGACTGCTAAGCGAAAAATGGGCATTGTGCAGGAATATGCCGAGTCAATTATTATTGCCATCATTATCGCCCTGTTTATCCGCGCCTTTATTGTTCAGGCATTTAAAATTCCTTCCGGTTCCATGGAACCAACGCTGTTGATTGGTGATCATCTTCTGGTTAATAAGTTCAAGTATGGTGTCCATATTCCTTTTACGGAAATTAAAGTTTTTGATTACCATAAACCACAGCGTGGTGATATTATCGTGTTTACCTATCCGGTTGATCAGTCTAAAGATTTTATCAAGCGGGTAATCGGCCTGCCGGGTGAAACCATAGAAATCAGGAAGAAAAAAATTTATATCAATAACAAGTTATTTACTGCTTCCTACGGAACCTATCTTGACCCGGATACGGTTACCCAGGTACCACGAGATAACTTTGGACCGGTCGTTGTTCCTGAAAATCATGTTTTTGTCATGGGTGATAACCGTGATCGAAGTTATGAT
>DQWO01000177.1 GCA_011042595.1 Pseudomonadota bacterium | reverse complement strand
GGGCAAAGCACTCAGCCAGAGAAAAACGGCCATCGAGCAACAGACTGAAAAAAAGCGAGGGCGGCGGAAAGGCCTGGACATAGGGCTCGGCTACCGGGCCGATGACGGCCGCCACCCCATCACGCAGCATGCCCAGACACCAGCCCTGGCCATTTTTTTTCTTGAGCGTCGTACATTCACCACTGGCAATATGGTAACCCACCGCTCCCCGGTGCCAGTCAAAAGCATCAAGATAATGGGAAAGCCGATACCAGCCGCAGTAAAGAGCTGCATCCGGGCAGTCACCCGGCTGAAAAAGTTCGGCTTTATCATCAATGGCCACCTTTAAACTACTCTTTTTGCTAACCAGATCGGCTGCCAGGTGGATGTAGTTATCATATAAACCATAGCCTTGTAACTCCCGGACTTTCTCCGGGTCTGGCCGTGGCCAGCGGGCGTCGAAATAGGCGGTGCCAGTAAGCCCCGTCTTTTCCACCGCCAGGCTGTCCAACACCACCCGTTTGACAATCTCTGGTGATGGTCCGTCCAGGCGGGCAACCATATAGGCGATGGTCGGCATCTTCTTGATCTCTTTCCCCTGGTAGCCGAGATAGGATGGATTCGGCAGCCAGCCGGCCAGAGTGTAATCCCCGGCCATCACCAGGGACAATTCCGAATCAACTGACGCCAGTTCCCGGCTATGGGTTTGAATCGCCAGTTCGTCCCGGACCTGCTGCAGTTCGGCATGCAGTTGTTTATGCTCTGCTGATTTTTCCGCAGCGTCAGCCAGTTTCTTTTCAAGCGTTCCCCGTTTTTGCCTCAACTCCAACTGACGCAGTTTTTCCTTTGCTGTCGCTGGCGCCGGCGCAACTTTCAGCGGCATCCCATACACCAGCAGCAGGCAGCGGATGGGCCGTCGACCCTCCTTTGACTGCTGTTCAAGATATTTTCGCACCGGAGCCGCGATCTTCCGATTGTATTCCTTACGGCTGCAGGTTTCAGCCGATGAAATCCGTAATTTCAGCATATTTTGCCGGGGAATGCCGCGTTTCTCCAAGTAAAAATTTGCCAGTAAAACGCTGTCCGCCGCCAGGCGGTTGGCAATAACCAGAACTTCATCGGGCTCCAAGACAGCCTGGGCTTTGGAAACCGGCAAAATCAACCCAGCCCCAAAGGCAATAATGATGATAACAAAAAATAAAAATCGCTTACAAATCATCATCCAAATCCGTCTTTAGGCTTGCACTAAGGCAAACAAAGTTATATGTTTTCATAGTTTATCTTGTTTCAAATTCCGGGGAAAAACCATGCAGGGAAAATTTCGTCAACCGGTTAGCGGCTTTACCCATGCGGCCGGAGCCCTTTTATCCATTGTTGCCTTAATTGTCATGGTAACCGTTGATGTCCGGCATAAAACCGCCTGGAATATTGTTGCGGATTCAATCTTTGGCAGTAGCCTCATCATGCTTTACACCGCCAGCGCCCTCTACCATCTCTTACCACTTAAAGAAAAAGGAATCGATATCCTGAGGCAACTTGACCACACAATGATTTTTATTCTGATTGCCGGGACCTATACCCCATTCTGTCTGGTCACCCTCCGAGGACCATGGGGATGGAGCATGCTGACAATTATCTGGGGGCTGGCGATCGCCGGGATTATCACCAAACTGACCTGGAAATCCGCCCCCCGTTTTGTCCGGGTCGCCCTCTACCTGCTTATGGGCTGGCTATCACTTATCATGATCTATCCCCTTTCGCAAACCGCCCCGCCGGGAACTCTTTTCTGGCTGCTGATCGGCGGGCTGTTTTACACGGTGGGAGCCATATTTTATGCGCTGAAATGGCCCAACCCTTTGCCGAAAATATTGGGTTTTCACGAAATCTGGCACCTGCTGGTGTTGGGTGGCAGTTTCAGCCATTTCTGGGCAGTGTTCAAATATGTATGATTCATCACTTCACGACGTGTTTTAGAAAGGATTTTTATTCATGACCACAACCTCCCTGAAAATTGGCCAGTCGCTGCATGGCTTTACTGTTGAACGACTGGAAAACATTGATGAGTTGCGCTCCCGGGCGGCAGTTCTCAGCCATGACCGCACCGGCGCCAGGCTCATACACCTGATCAACGATGATCCCAACAACCTGTTCTGCATCGGTTTTCGCACCCCGGTTCACGATAATACCGGCGTTCCCCATATCCTGGAACATTCGGTGCTTTCCGGCTCCCGCAAATTCCCGCTGAAAGATCCATTCAAAGAGCTGCTGAAAGGCTCCCTCCAGACCTTTCTTAATGCCATGACCTACCCGGATAAAACCCTCTACCCGGTTTCCAGCCAGGTTGAGGTCGATTTCTTCAACCTGGTGGATGTCTACTGCGACGCGGTTTTCCACCCCCTGCTGACCAAAGAAACCTTTTACCAGGAAGGCTGGCATTTCGACTTGCCGTCCGCCGACGATCCCATCAGTATCAAGGGGATTGTCTATAATGAGATGAAGGGGGTGTTTTCTGATTTTCACAGTCACGTGGCCCGCAAAACCATGGGGGAATTTTTTCCGGACACTACTTATT
>DQWO01000274.1 GCA_011042595.1 Pseudomonadota bacterium | reverse complement strand
GTGAACGGATATACCGACTGGACCGTTACTTGACTCAACTGAGACTGGCTGGTATTTTTGATCAGATTTCCATGGTTGTTATCGGCAAACTTATTTTACCTGACCAGCGGGAAAACCCTTTACTGCCAACATTTATCAGTAATTTTTTTGCCGATGATTCATTTCCGGTGATTTTAAATTTTCGTTATGGTCATTCTCCGCAAAGCTTTATTTTCCCCCAGGGGGTTGAAATAGAATTCAATCTGCCCGACCAGCAAATTTCTGTGCTCAAGAAATGGGTAGTCTGAATTTCATGATGGTGGAACCAGTCATAATCAGTGCTTGTCTGGTGGGGGTTAACTGTCGCTATGATGGTCAATCTAAAGTTGCAGAACCGTTACTCGGATTTTGTCAACGACACAATATTATTTTGCTGCCGATTTGTCCGGAACAGCTGGGTGGCCTGCCAACCCCCCGATCGCCGGCATGCTTTCGTGGCGGTGATGGAAAATCGGTTATCAACGGTAATGCTGCTCTTTATAACTTTGATGGCCGGGAAGTCAGCCCGTTTTTTTTAGCCGGAGCCAGACGGGCTTTGAAAATAGCCCGGCTGAACAGCAGCTGTCATGCAGTCTTTCAGGACAGAAGTCCATCCTGTGGAGTACATGAAATTTACCTGGGCAATGAACTTATTCCCGGCAGCGGGGTCACCACGACATTATTCAGAATGAATGGTATGGCAGTTTGGACCGTTGAGGAATTCAGCCGTCATTGTCAGCTGCTTCTGCATAACTAGCTACAACTTATCGATATTATTATCTTTATTTGTCTCATTCATGGAAGATTATCCCTGGATGTTCGGGCTTGGCTCATAGCGGCATTGGGTGCCGAACGAATCACCACGACGGTGATTCGCGGCACACACCTCGGAGCGGCACATGATGTGCCGCGAGAATGAGCGAGAGCCATGCCGGGACATCCTGATACTTTAATTTGGGTTGCGGGCGTTAAGCCCGCCTTGGGAAGGAATAGTAGCAATGATTTGCATCAACTATCATGGTCACGCCTGTTTTTCTTTGGAAACCGATGGGTTGAACCTGCTTACGGATCCCTTTATCAGTGAAAATCCACTGGCCACAATCAAACCTGAATCTCTGAACCCCGACTATATTCTTTTAAGTCACGGACATCCCGATCATGTTGGTGATGTCATAGAGATAGCCAAACGTTGTGATGCCGTAGTTATCGCCCCTTTTGAACTGGTACAATTCTGCCTGCGACGGGGTGTGAAGAAAACCCTAGCAATGAATATCGGCGGCAGTTATAACGCATCTTCTTTTTCCTTGAAAATGACTATTGCTCATCACAGCTCAGCATATATTACTGATTCCGATATCATTTATACTGGTAGTCCCTGTGGTTACCTGATAACCCTTCAGGGGAAAACCATCTATTTTGCCGGTGATACTGCCTTGTTCAAGGATATGTCAACTATTGCCACAAATCCTATACATCTTGCCTTGCTTCCTATTGGCGACCGGTTTACCATGGGCGTGGAGGATGCCAGAAGGGCGGTGGAAATGCTGCAGCCTGATCTGGTTATTCCCATGCATTACAATACCTGGGAGGTTATTAATCAGGACCCGGGAAAATTCGTTGCTTCAATTGCCGACCTGGGTTGCCGCGGGGTGGTTTTGGGAATTGAAGAGCGCTTGATGCTTCCTTAAGAGAACAATATGTTGCCTGAAAATAACTATGACATTATTTGCCGGGATGGAAGGCTGGGAACCTTGCTGACTGCCTTTTTCCTGGCAAAAAGCGGGAAAAAGGTTTTATTGCTGCCAAGCCTATCATCTCCTGCGCATAAACCTTCCTATCTTTTGCCGCTTATAGCTGGATTTCCCCGTCAGCTTTTAGCACAGGCTGGTCTCCTGACTGAAGGCGTACTATGCAGAGAGTCAAACTGGTTTAGCTGGACAGACGGCCAACATGTTCTTAACTGTCCATCAATTTTTTCCGATCGAATACCGGCTTTATCGGCATTCATGGGTGATAATTTTTCCTGGTTTCAAAGCCATCTTGCCGATTTTGAAAATATTTGGAATATCATCGATACGATCATGAGCGACAGATTGATGATTCCTGCTATCGGACTTAAAGATCATGGAAAAATATTAAAGGTTCTGGTAAAGCACCAGGAATTATTACAAAATCGTAAGGCAGAAGCTGAAAACTTTTACTCCGATACCTCGCTCCCTAAATGGCTGACAAATTTTTTTGCTTCTATGGTTCCACAAATATCATTATTCAGATACCGAAGTTTGCCTATGGTCAGTTTTGCCTATGGAATTTCGACGATGTTTCAGGATGCGGCATTGGTCAACCTTGAAAACTTGCAAAAAGATTTAAAAGAATCCATCCTCGAAAACAGCGGTGAAACTTCTCCAGCTGATTATCAGGTAATTTTTGATGGAAAATGGTATATAGGGGTTGGAACTGAGGGAAAGGTAGAGATTCGCAGTCGGGCATTCATAACCGATTCTAATGAAAAAAGTTTGAAAAGTGAAATTCCGGCCATGTACC
>DQWO01000118.1 GCA_011042595.1 Pseudomonadota bacterium | reverse complement strand
CTCAATGAAAAGCTGAACCCTGACATTGCCGTCCTGGAAGGAGGCTATGCCATCCAGGGGGCCCTGCCCTATGTCAACTTGGGCATTGTACTGGCCATGGCCGGGGTTGACTACAGCCATGTGAGAGAACCAGACTATAATCCGGAAAGGATACGGCAATCAGCAAAAATAGATGCTTATATTGAAAATCTCTGTCGGGAAATCATGAGCCAATATCGGCAGCCGCTAAAACCAATCGGCCAGGATGGTGATTTTGCCAGCCGGACAAAATCAGTTTATTACGATACCGATGGCATCAGTGATGAACAGACAGAAAAGGTGATGATCTGTTCAGCCTGTGCCGGTTTGAGGATTATTGAAAGCAGATCATCGGTACATGATCGCTGTCTGGGTATCGAAATTCCCATCAATGCCTGTCCACGGTGTCAGGACGCCGGGCATCGTTCTCTTGAAGATGCCAAGAATGCCATGCGTTATCGTTTGATCAAATTGATTAACCGGGTGGACCGGGAATACCAGACATTCAATCAGGAAGAATTGTCTCCCCGAAATAAATATTTCTTTTAAGGCTACCTTGACAGCCTTAAGTATTCCTTGAACCTTTATCCTTGAACCTTTATCCTTGAAACCACCACTCTATCACCCCCGCTACTGGCTGTCATGGGCGGCCGTCTGGCTGGCCAAAGTATTTGGCCTGCTTCCCCTCCCGCTGCTCTGGTTCCTGGGAACCATTACTGGTCACCTGGCCTACTACCTGCTTGCTTCCCGACGTCGCATTGCCCACCGAAATATTGAGCTTTGTTTTCCTGAACTCTCTGCCGGGGAGGTTAACCGCTTAACCCATCGGCATTTCGCCGCCCTGGGGGTGGCTTTATTTGGTAGTGGCGTCAGCTGGGTTGCCTCTAAGAAGCGCCTGAGAAGATTGATCCACTATCGCAATCGTGAATACTATGATCAGGCCGTTGCCGCTGGCCGCCATATTATTTTCCTGGCCCCCCATTTTCTTGGCCTTGAGCTGGGGGGCATGTGTTTTTCCCTCGAATGCCCCGGAGTCAGCATGTACCAGAAAATACATGATCCAGTTATTGACCGGCAGGTATATAAAGGACGCTGTCGATATGGCGGCATCATGATTGAGCATAAGACTTCATTGAAAACCCTGGTACGCTTTTTACGCCAGGGCTTGACTTTCTATTACCTGCCGGATCAGAATCCTGGTCGCCGAAAGGGAATTTTCGTCCCTTTTTTTGGCATCCAGACCGCGACATATCCCACTCTCGGCCGGTTTGCCAAACTGGCTGATGCGGTGGTCATTCCCTGTTTCAGCCGTTTCCTGCCTTATGGAAAGGGGGTGGAAATGGTCTTTATGCCGCCACTTGAACCTTTTCCAACTGATGATCCGGTAGCGGACGCGACCCTGATGAACCGCCGTATAGAGGAAGGAATCCGGCTGATGCCGGAAGATTATTTCTGGATTCACCGAAGGTTTAAAACCAGGCCAGCAGGCGAACCATCACTCTATGAAAAATGATTTTTTTGCATCAAGCCTGCCCGAAACAGCCCTGGCAGATATAGGATTGCTTCGAAAATAGAGAAGGACACAAGATATCAATCAGGTAATTCCAAAGTGTTTTTCACCATATCATTCATAGTCTGTGGTTTTGAAATTGTTTGACATAAAAGTTCTTTGACACCTCGTTGAAATTCTTCTTTGTCCACTGGCTTGTGTGTTCCCATTACCATTTCAAGATCAGGGTATTTCAATGTAATGACCTTTTGATACTGTTTTAAAAAGGGACAAAGTGCAGTCATGCAAAAAGAAAAATGAAGTGCATCAAGCCTGAAATCAGCTAATGCTTCAACTCTCCTCAGTATTTTTTCAGGAGCGGCAATAGTCGGACAACCAGCGCAGTTGATGATCCCGATCAAATCAAGTGGTTCTTCTTTGGGATAACGTTCAAAAAATCCTCTATGCTTTCTCATATCGCCTAAACACACCACTGAAGCACAATTGGTTTCCTGCGTACAGTTTGAACAGGTGAGAATACCGATGCGAGCCATAGTACACCTCCTCTTTCTCCATCTTTGGTTATTGTCGGAATTTTTCAATAAAATCATTACGTACGGGGTAAAAAATATCGAGCATTACAAACGCCTCACTACCCATACATGTATCGCTGTGTGGAATATTTGCGGGAATACAATAAAAATATCCCTTTTGAACCACTTTTTCCTCATCTCCGATACGTAACTTGGCTTTGCCGGAGTATACCATCCCAACCTGTTCGTGAGGATGAGAATGCATTGGTACCGTATGTCCGGGTAATGTCGCGTTTAAAACCATCATCATTTTTTCATCGTTATAGCCTGTGAGAACAGTTGTCTCAAGACCGGTCATCTGGTCAATTTTGGGACAAGATGTTGGATTGATAAAATAGGTTATCTTTCTCTTTGTCATGTTCACGCCTTTCTTCATAAATCGGCTAATATGAAATACTCATTTCCCACAAGCATACTTGACTTTTTGGCAAAAAAAATCCCCCATTTGGGGGATAAAGTATT
>DQWO01000318.1 GCA_011042595.1 Pseudomonadota bacterium | reverse complement strand
TCAGCCAGTAAAATTTCCAGTTCAATATCCTCGCCAATCAAACGCCGCAACATCTTCTCCATCTCGGCAATCTCATCATTCGCCCGGAGCACTTTCGGCATAATCACCTGTTTGCGACTGAAGGCCAGCAATTGGCGGGTAAGGCCGGCAGCCCGATCCCCGGCCTTTTCGATTTCCCGGACATCATGCCACAGTTTGCTGCCCTCTTCCAGCTTCATCAGGACGATTTGGGCATAGCCGTTGATAACCGTCAGAATATTATTAAAATCATGGGCTACCCCACCGGCCAGCTGGCCGATAGATTCCATCTTACTGGCCTGGGATAGTTGCAGCTCCAGTTTTTTTTGCGCCGAGATATCACGTTTGATTGCCGCGTAGCCGATAATCCGGCCTTGGTCATCCCTGATGGGGAAGCTTACCGTTTCCTCATCAAAGATTGTCCCATCTTTCTTTTTACTCTGTAAAGTTCCATGCCATGGCTCTCCCCGCAAGAGACTCGACTTTAATTCCTGCCGGTTGCGATCATTTTTCAGATCGGGAGAGAACACTTCATGGACATTTTTCCCTTGCATTTCAGCCACCAGGTAGCCGGTAATCCGTTCAAAAGCCGGGTTAAGATAAAAAATCTTTCTCTGATGATCAAAGATCACCACAATTGATTCCGTCTGTTCCACCACGGCAACCAGAAGGGAAAGTCGCTTTTCCTTTTCCAGCCTTTCACTGATATCGGTAAATACCACCACCGCCCCACTAACTTCATCCCCTTGCAGAATCGGTGAGATGGTCAGCTCGGCCGGGAAGGAAGTCCCATCTTGGCGATACAGGCTATCGGTCAAGCGGACTTTTCCACCTGGCGCTTCCATCGCCAGACATATCCGGCAAGATTTTTGCCCGGGGGAACCACTATCCGCCTCAACTCGATGCCAGGTCTCGTGGCTGTCCCGGCCCAGCAGTTCCTCCACCGGAAACCCAAGCATTTCGGCCGCCGCCGGGTTGACAAACACCGGCTTATGTTCCATATCCAAGCCAATGATCCCTTCACCGGCCGCCATGAGAATAGTTTCATTCCGCTGCTGCAGCCTGGCGATGATTTCCTGTTGTTCAATATTTTTTGTAATATCGTAAAAAACACAGATGGTTCGCTTAAAATTCCCCTGTTCATCCCGTTCCACCCGGCCGTAAAAGTTTCCCTTGATGATATTTCCATTATAATGCCTAAGCTCCAGCAGCACCCCTTTCACCTGACCGACGGTTTTGAACTGGGCAAATAGCCGCCGGAACTCTTTCGCTGACTCCGGAGCGAGAAAAGCGGCAAAATCTTTACCAATCACCTTATCAAGCTGATAACCAAGAAAAAGAAGCCAGGTTTTATTGACCTCCAGCACCGTGCCGTCCCCGGCCAGGGACTGAAACGCCACCGGCGCCTGCTGATAAAAGGTTTTAAAATAGTCCCGGCTCTGTTGCAGCAAGGTCTTCTGGACTTCCAGCTCTCGAAAATGCTTACCGAAACTAATAAAAGTAAAACCAATCCCCAGCAGACCCAAGAGCCAGACAACCCCATAGGCATAGCCAATGTTCCACCAATGGCTAACGTTCGCAACCATAATCGGCTCCAGGTTGATACTGACACTGACCCCACCCCGGATATCACCAAGCTTATAGCCCTGATCGGCATGACATTTCAGACAGCCTTTTTCGGCCACCAGCGGTCGCATCAACCGCAGGTAGCGATCTCCATCAAGCACCTGGACTTCCACCACCTCACTGGTCCCGGTTTCAAACATGCTCAACGCCTTTTTTTCCCAGGGATCCGGCCGGTTCTCCGGCCGCAGGGGTTTTAAACTGGTGATATGGCCCTGGTAGCCGTATTGCTCCCGGCCCAGTTCAAAGACCTGCCGGGTCATGTAGGCCGGATTAATCAGGGTCAATTTCATCCCGGTGGTAGTGGTTACATCACGCCGGGGATGTTCAGCCAGATAGGGATTGGGCGGCGTTTCAACCGTCGGCGGCACATAAACTCCGCCATGAGTGGCCATCCAGCGCCGATAGACCACATCTTTATTATAGGTACTGCGGGCATATCCTGTTACTGATTCCAGCAGGTGTTTCTTATGTTCCTGGAGGTTCCAGACCAGCAGCCCCGCCATTATCAAGGTCCAGACAACCCCAATCAAGATAGCTTTTGATTTAATCCATCCCGGTTTTTTTCCATCATTGATTGATTGATTTTCCATTCCCAACTCCTTCATTTTGACAGGGTTACCCCCGCAAAGGAAAATATAAACTCAACTTTCCGGATAAACATTCGGTAGTTTTCAAAAAAACTGAACCGAGATTCAAAAGTTTCCGCTTACTGGCGGCAATCATTATGGTCGGTTTCATTACGCCTCCCAGGGTAATGAGATATTGCCGGGTGAAGTTGAGCTGCACTGGAAGCTGACGCCGCAATGGTCTCTGGTAGGCTTGGTTGCGATACATTCAATTCGGCATTGTCTGGATCTTAAAATGGCAGGACGATTAATCTATAAAAATGCTGTCACCAATAAACGCGGTTCCATACAAG
>DQWO01000010.1 GCA_011042595.1 Pseudomonadota bacterium | reverse complement strand
ATCGATAGATTCAGACTATAACTGACAAAACTTTTATCGTCAACCCGGCATCAGAATTGAGGTTCAGGGCCAAAAAAAGGCGGCTTTTACAAGCCGCCAGATTTATTTTAGGATAATGATGTCTTGTTACATCAGCATCGTTTGGATAGACTGACGGGCCATGTCTAACAAATATGAAGGGAAAATACCCATCTGTAAAACCCCGACCGCTGCCAGCACCAGACCAACCACCAGGGCCGGTGAAGGCTTAGGCATAACAACTTCCCGCCCAGCTTCGGTAAAATACATCACTACCACCACCCGCAGGTAGTAATAGAGAGATATGACGCTGTTAATCACCCCGAAGATAGCCAGCCAGACAAACCCGGCCTTCATCGCCGAACTGAAGAGATAGAATTTTCCCATAAAACCTGATGCCGGCGGGATACCGGCCATGGAAAACATGAACAGCGCCATGGCCAAACCCATCAGCGGATATTTAAAGCCCAAACCGGCAAAATCTTCCAACTCAGTATATTCACCCTCTTTTCGACCCAGCAGGGCAATAACCCCGAAAGCCCCGAGATTAGTAAAAGCATAACTTAAGAGATAAAAAAGTATGGCTGACTGACCCAGCTTGCTGCCGGCAACAAAACCGATCAGCAGATAACCGGCATGGGCAATACTGGAATAAGCCAGCATCCGCTTGATATTGGTCTGGGATAGAGCCACCACGTTACCGATGGTCATGGTCAGGAAAGCAAACAACCACATGATCCCGGTCCAGTCAGCCTGCAAATGCCCCAGGGCAACGAAGAAAACCCGGAGCAACGCCGCAAAGGCCGCCGCCTTTACCCCGGTAGCCATAAAACCGGTAATTGACGTAGGCGCTCCTTCATAGACATCAGGAGTCCACATATGGAAGGGAAACATGGCAACTTTAAAGCCAAAACCCACAGTCATCAGGGCTACCCCGCCCATGAGCATCCGGGAATGTATAACTTCAGGATGGGCGGTAAGAAAAGCACTTATTTTAACCAGATCCATGGTCCCGGTACTACCGAAGATCAGGGCAAATCCAAAAAGCAGAAATCCGGAAGCAAAAGCACCCAGTAAAAAATATTTCATCGCCGACTCGATGGATTTAGCATCATCGGTCTTAAAACCAGCCAGGACGTAGATAGATATTGACATGGTCTCCAAGGCCAGAAAAACCATCAACAGGTTGCCGGCAGAACCCATAAAACACATTCCCACGGCCGCAAAAAGCAATAAACAGTAATATTCACCACAGTTGAGTCGGGGGAAAAATTTCTGATAGTTGATGGATGTCAGGATAGTCAAAATTGTGACCACACAGATAATCAGGGTGATAAAAGAAGAAAACCCATCCGCCAGAACCATCCCGTTATATGCGGACTCTCGAACCCCATTAATCATCAGGGTACTGATCAGGGCAGTGACCACCCCAACCAGGGAAAGATAGCCAAGAGAAGACGTTTTCTTATCCTGCGGGCTGAAAACACCAACCAGCAAAACCGTCAAGGCTGTCAACGAGAGTATAACCTGGGGCAGTATTGCTTTAACATTCAGCGCCGGGACGACAAATTCCAGCATCTCCATTACGTTCCTCCACACTCATTTACAGAAGGGATTAGCTCAACGATTGATCATCGCTGTTTTATTATTCAATAATTTTATCTTTATTTTCGGATGCCGGCAGCACCGCGGCGATCCTGTCTCCAAGACTCTGGGGCTGCTGCTGGGCATAAGCCTCGTAGCGGGTATTGAAATCTTTAAGAAAATGGGAGACTGTGGCATCCATCTTCCGCAAAAAAAGGCCGGGGAAAAAGCCCATGACAAAAACCAGCACAGCCAAAGGCAGTAAAGTTACAATCTCACGGACGTTAAGGTCTTTCAGCTTCTGGTTTTCCGGTTTATCCAGGGGGCAGAACATCACCCGCTGATACATCCACAGCATGTAAAGCGCCCCCAGGATAGCACCTGAAGCTGCAATCACCGCGAATATCGGAAAACTGCGGAAGGCCCCGATCAGAATCATGATCTCACCAACAAAACCATTGGTGCCCGGCACCGCCACCGAGGACAGGGTGGCAATCATGAAAAAGGTGGCAAAAACGGGCATAACCTTGGCTATACCACCAAAATCTTTGATCATCCTGGTGTGACGACGCTCATAGATCATACCGACAATTAAAAAGAGCGCTCCAGTACTGATTCCATGATTGAGCATCTGGTAGAGACCACCTTCAATCCCCTGCATATTCAGGGCGAAAAGACCAAGCATAACATAACCCAGATGGCTGACACTGGAATAAGCCACCAGCTTTTTCATGTCAGGCTGTACCATGGCTACCAGGGCACCGTAGATAATTCCAATTACCGCCAAAGTGGCCGTAACCGGCGTGAACTGATGGGTAGCATAGGGAAACAGCGGCATGGCAAAGCGCAGAAATCCATAAGTACCCATTTTCAGCAGAACCCCGGCCAAGATGACGCTGCCGGCGGTGGGGGCCTGTACATGGGCGTCAGGCAACCAGGTATGCAGCGGGAACATAGGAACCT
>DQWO01000215.1 GCA_011042595.1 Pseudomonadota bacterium | reverse complement strand
CTAATTTTTCAAGACAGCCTTATATTGAAATAATGAGCTCAACAGGCCATCTCTTCCGGTGAACAAAGCGCCGAAAGATCGGCAAACCCATCCAGGCTCATGGCCCGTTCAAGAAAAGCATAATTTCCGGCTTCGGTATCATATCGAACCGAAATACAGGCGATATCAACTACCTGACGCTGCTGTAAAATCCGATAAGCCTGAAAGATATCAGGTAAAGGTTTGGAACCACATACCAGGCATTCGGTAGCTTCAAGGCAAGTATAATGGATCAACTGCTTCATTTCACCATCATGTAATGGCTCACCCCCGACCACGTAAATAATGCAACCGTGTTTCATAACTTCTCCTTTCCATGTTGACGATACAATCTGGTTAACGATCCAGATATTTAAATGCTTAAAATGCAGGCGAAACATCAAAAATCATAGCGGAGACCTAGCTGAAAAGTTCGCCCGGGCATCGGGTACCCCTTGACATATGAATATTCCTTGTCCAGAAGGTTCCTTATCTCACCACGCAGAGTGATATCGCCATATTTTTCCGTATCAACAATTTTTTTACTCATGGTCAAATCGGCAACCGTAAAACCACCCTTTTCAACCACCGGTGCCGACCAGCCACTTTCCCAATCCTGGACATCCTGCTTGCCGGTATAAGCAAAATTCAAGCGGGCGGCAAAACCCTGCCAGTCAGGCAGGTTCAAACCATAGGACAGGTTCCAGTCAGATATATACAACAAGTCATCATGATCTTCATCTTCATATTCCGTCAGGTAAACAAAGTTACCATATACTTCCAAAATAGTGGGCAGCTTCACAATCGAACCAATATCAATGGTGATATTTCCTTCAATACCGCTGATATCGGCACTGCCGATATTATCCCAGGATGAAATGCCGCCTCCCAGTGACACTGACTGTATTTTATCATCAAAATCAGTGTAGAAATACGTCAACGAGGAAGAAAGGACACCATAATAAAAATCCAGTCCGGCCTCATAGGTCTGGCTTGATTCCGGATCAAGATTGGGGTTGCCATGGAGAGTTCCTCCCCAGGTGGGCCGATTGGCCGCCAGCTGGTCGGCACTTGGCATCATGAACGCTTCACCATAGTTAGCCCGCAGTTTCAGCGAATCATTCAGCCAGTAAGCAATCCCAAAATTAAAGACCCAGTTATCATCACTTTCTTTACTGTTATCATCATCAACTTCCACTTCATAATCATCGTAACGAACGCCGGCGGTCAAAATCAGGCAATCATCCAAAAAGGTGGATTTGGCCAGCAGAAATCCGGCCGGATTTTTATATTCGGTTTTTTCAGGCGTCCAAGTGGAATCCATTTCATAGTGGGCCCAGTCAAAACCACCGGTCAGAGTGACAAAGGGTACATCGACCGTCATCTGCACCTGGGCACCCTCAAAATCCGTATCCTGGGCTGAGAAAGGATACCAGGCATCAAAGCCATCCGGGTCACTGGCAGCAGGGCTGTGCCAGGCATTATCATCCTTGCCATTAAAATAGCGGGCCATCCAGGAGAACATCTCCCCCTTGGTTCTCCCTTCATAGATAATATCGATGGATTCATTCTTGTTATCGGTATAATCATCCAGATCGATAGTACTCATATAGTTAGGATTGCCGGAATGATCGGCATCAAAATAAGAATAAATCACCCCCAGGCGATGACCTGGAAGAAAATTAATACCGAAATTCAAACTGACATTATCTTTCTTGTAATCAGTATTATCAAAACGGTCACCACCGCCGATATCGTATTCATCGGCATCCTCACTGGTGTAACTGCCGGAAAAATCAAACAGGCCAAAACGACCGGCAAAACCGATACTGCCTTCCTGGTAATTATTGCTGCCCAGGGCACCTTCCAGGAAAACTCCCGGTTTGCCATCGCCACGCTTGGTAATAACGTTGACAATCCCACCCATGGCCGCCGATCCATACTGGACCGCCGCCGGGCCCCGGATGATCTCAATCCGTTCAATATTTTTGGTCATTATTTTATCGACATTGCCGGTCCCGGCCCGCCGGCCGTTAAGCAAAATCAGGACATGACCCATCAAATCATTGCCATGGGTTTCAGTACGAAATCCACGAATGCCGATTGATGTCAGATTCCCGGGATATTTCTGTATATGCCCGACGCCCTTTACCGCCAGCAGATCCCCGAGATTGTCAGCCGCCGACTGTCTGATTTCATCGGCGTCGATGACCGTCACATTGGTAGT
This sequence comes from Pseudomonadota bacterium, assembly GCA_011042595.1. GTDB lineage: Bacteria > Desulfobacterota > Anaeroferrophillalia > Anaeroferrophillales > Anaeroferrophillaceae > DQWO01. The sequence continues at coordinate 321 of DQWO01000215.1, read as the reverse complement.
CAGTTCGGATACCTTCTCTTCAATCCGGCTGGCACTGACCACTATTTCATCCATCTGCTGCGTTTTTTCCACCGCCATTGCCGGCATGGATAGCAGCAGGATCAACAGACCCACAGCAAAACCACCAAAAACTGTCAATACCCCTTTTTTTCTCAACCAATTTCCCGACATGTCCATTCCCTCCTGTTAATGTTTAAAATTATAGACTCAATCTGGCGTTAACACCACAAAACAAAGCTCCCAGGCAGCGCCCCATCACCGGCGGCAAATCCTTGAGGACATCAAAAGTTAAAGTCCCGGACAGTTCATGGCCAGCGATTT
>DQWO01000085.1 GCA_011042595.1 Pseudomonadota bacterium | reverse complement strand
TGTCTGGCCAGCAGCTTTTCCGCCGCCTGTTTTTCCTCTTCCAGTTTGGCCAGCACCCCGTACTTCAGCTCTGCCGCCCGGTTGAGGTCGTACTCCCGTTCGGCCTTCTCAATCTCCAGCCGGGTTTCTTCAATCTTGCGGTTAAACTCCTGCAGGTGGCCGATCTGCTCCTTTTCCACCTGCCACTGGGCCAGAAGGGCTTGGCTGTTTTCCTTGAGGTCAGCAAGCTCTTTTTCCAGCACTTGCAGGCGCTTGCGGGATGCCTCATCCTTCTCTTTCTTCAACGCCTCCCGCTCAATCTCCAACTGCATTATCTTGCGGGTAACCTCATCCAATTCAGCCGGCATGCTGTCAATTTCCGTCCGCAATTTAGCCGCGGACTCATCGATAAGGTCGATGGCTTTATCCGGCAGAAACCGGTCATTAATATATCGATGTGAGAGGACAGCCGCCGAGACCAGAGCCGCATCCATAATCCGGACCCCATGGTGAATTTCATAGCGTTCTTTCAAACCCCTGAGGATAGAGATGGTATCAGCTACCGAAGGTTGATCGACAAAAACCGGCTGAAAACGCCGTTCCAGGGCCGCGTCTTTTTCCACATGCAGGCGATATTCATTCAAAGTGGTGGCCCCGATGCAATGAAGCTCGCCGCGGGCCAGCATAGGTTTCAGCAGATTACCAGCATCCATGGAGCCTTCGGTTTTTCCGGCACCCACCACCGTATGCATCTCATCAATAAAGAGAATAATTTTTCCGTTGGAATCCTGCACTTCTTTGAGGACTGCTTTCAGCCGTTCTTCAAATTCACCCCGAAACTTGGCCCCGGCAATCAGAGCCCCCATATCCAGGGAAATCAATTTTTTCTCTTTCAGACTTTCCGGTACGTCCTGGCGGATAATACGCTGAGCCAGACCTTCGACAATGGCAGTTTTACCAACCCCAGGTTCACCAATCAAAACCGGATTATTCTTAGTCCGCCGGGAAAGGACCTGGACCACCCGCCGAATTTCTTCATCCCGGCCGATAACCGGATCAAGCTTTCCCTGGCTTGCCGCCCGAGTCAAATCAAGACCGTATTTCTCCAAAGCCTGATAGGTGTCCTCAGGATTCTGTGACGTAACCCGCTGGCTGCCGCGGACTTCTGACAAGGTCTGTAAAATTTTCTCTCTGGTCAAACCATAACCAGCAAATATCTTCGCCAAAGGATCCGAACTATCCTTAAGCAGGCTGAGCAACAGATGCTCGACACTGATGTATTCATCTTTGAGGTGAGCAGACTCATCCTGAGCACTTAGAAGCAATTTATTTAAACGGTTCGTCACGTAAACACTGCCGGCAGTGGTTCCAGTGCCGCTTACGGCCGGGATGGCATCAAGACGTTTGTCCACTTCCTTTTCCAACGCCCCCGGCACCACTCCAACTTTTTCAATTACCTTGGGGATCAGGCCATTTTCCTGCCTCAGCAAAGCCATCATCAGATGTTCGGCATCTACCTGCTGATGATTACGACGCAGAGCCAGGTTCTGGGCCTCCATCATCGCTTCCTGGGCTTTCTGGGTAAATTTATTCATATCCATGATAGTTAATTTCTCCTTATAAAACGGCATGAAGAAGGGGGCATAAATGCCCCCAAAACTTCCAGCTACCTTGAAAAAAAACGGCTCTGATGCCAAAAAAGCTTACTTGACTTTGATATCAACCTTCTTCGGTTTTACTTCCTCTTTCTTCGGCAGGGTAATTTTTAAAACACCCTTATCGTAAGCCGCTTTAATATCATCCTGATCAACAGTAGTCGGCAGATCGAAAGATCGCACAAAGGAACCATAGAAACGTTCAACCCGATGATAATTTTCCTTCTTTTCCTCCCGTTCAAGTTTTCGCTCACCTTTAATGGTCAAGGTTCCATCTTCAATATTCACCTGGATATCCTTTTCATCCACCTCCGGCAGTTCGGCTTTAATGACTATCGCCTGTCCATCCTCATAGATATCCACCAATGGCTGCCATGAGGGTACGGATAGTCCTTTTTCATCCGTGCGCTGCAAACTATCTTCAAACAAGCGGTTGATCTGATCCTGAATAGTCATTAAATCGCGAAACGGTGTCCATTTTACCAGTGCCATGATTTTACCCTCCTTGTAAAAATGATTAATCGATACCGGCATCTGCCCAGCTTCCATCCGGGAACCAGTGATTTCCGGATAAACACTACTCAGATGCCATTTCCCTGAGACAGACTAAAAGATCACTGTAAGAACAGGAATTTCTTTTGTCATACTATTAAAATAATAATGACGATTTTCTGATTGTCAAGGGGAGAAAAGCTTTTTTTGAAACGGAAAGAGAGGTAAATTATACTGCGATGAATTTATGGATGATATTGCTGGCTGGCCCGATAGATCATCGCCAGAATATCAGCAACAACCTGGTAGAGCTCCGCTGGAATTTCCTGGTTAATTTCCAGTTTCATCAGCACCTGCACCAGCTCAGGATTTTCCTGCAAGGGAATGCCATGGCGTTTGGCCATTTCAATGATCTTTTCAGCCACTACCCCAGAGCCCTTAGCTACCA
>DQWO01000163.1 GCA_011042595.1 Pseudomonadota bacterium | reverse complement strand
TCTCAATATGTCTTCCCTGGGAATGAAAGAATGTGTTGAAGCGGTTAAAAAAGGTTCCGGCTGGAAAAAGAAGAAGGGAAAATTACCAGACGGCAAAGGGATCGGCATGGCCTGTGGTTTTTTTGTTTCCGGGGCCGGATACCCGATTTATCGCTCTGATACTTTTCATTCAACTGCAGAGATTAAGGTGGCGGAAGACGGCGGCACGGTTATCTTGCGCAGTGGCATTGCCGAGATCGGTCAGGGGGCGGATACCATGGTGGCCATGATTGCCGCTGAAACTCTGGGAATTCCGTTAGCCGATGTCCGGGTTGATTCAGGGGATACGGACTACTCCGTTGATCTCGGTGCTTATTCTTCACGACAAACTTTAATGTCAGGTCACGCGACCAAGGACGCGGCGGAGAACGTCAAGGCGCAGATTCTGGAAGTAGTCGCGGATAAATTAAAAGTTGAGGTGAAAAATTTAGATATCAAAAGCGGCTGTATTAAGGTGAAAGGCCGTAAAAAAATTGATATCAAACCATTCCGTGATTATTATCGCAAAGAACATCGGGGATGGTCTAATCTGCCAGATGGTGATGAATTGAGTTTTACCGAAGCGGCCCGCATGGCTTTTTTAGAAAAAGGCACCATTGTCGGTACCGGAAAATACAAACCGCCGATCCTGGGAGGTAAATTCAAAGGTGCGGCAGTTGGTACATCGCCGGCTTACGGTGGCTCATCCCAGGTTGTTGAGGTCTCGGTTGATCGTGATACCGGCAAAATTACCGTGGATGCCATGACTGATGCCCATGATTGCGGTCTGGCTATCAACCGGACAATGGTTGAAGGGCAGATGCAGGGTTCCTTAAGTATGGGTTTGGGTGAGGCCCTGTTTGAAGAGGTGAAGTTTGATGAAAAGGGCAGATTGATGACCCCTTCCCTGGGTGAATATCGTCTGGCTACCGCTTTGGATATGCCCAATATCGAAACCCTGGTGGTTGAAAGCGGAGAGCCCAATGGTCCCTACGGGGCCAAGGAGGTGGGTGAAGGGGCGATCATGCCGACCATCCCCGCTATTCTTAATGCGGTTTATGATGCCACCGGCGTCCGCATTACGGAATTACCCCTGACCCCGGAACGGGTGCTGCTGGCTTTGAAAAAAGCCCGGGAGAGCAGTCAATAGTGGCTGTCATTGCGGAAAAACGAGGCCAGGATTATTATCGGGCGGTAAAAGAGTTTGTTGACACTTCCTTTGCCGAGGTTGATAACCGATTGGTACCCCTTCACCTTGAAAGAACCGTGAATTGGTTGCTGGAGTTGTATCCGGAGGCTGACGAGGCACTGCTCATTGCCGGGATTGCCCATGATATCGAGCGGGCCTTTCGCGAAGAGGCGGTGTACCGGAAGATGTTTCACTCTGATGATGCTTTTCTGGATAGTTCCTTTCTTGATTACCATCAGCAACGCAGCGCGAAAATAATCGCTGATTTTCTCGAAAACCTTGGTTGTCCGATTGAACTAAGAGATAAGGTATCGTATCTGGTGGCTCATCATGAAACCGGAGGTAATTTTGAAAGTGATCTGCTGAAGGATGCCGACAGCCTTAGTTTCTTTCAGACCAACGTCGATCTTTTTGTTACCGTCAAGACCAGAGAATCGAGCATCGATAAGGTCAAAAATAAATTTTCCTGGATGTTTGAGCGTATTACCATGCCTGAGGCCAGAGATGTCTGCCGCCCTTTTTATCAGGATGCCATGGCCCGGTTAGCCAGACTCGAAAACTGATTTAAAACAATGAATATTGCAATATTTGATTTTGAGGGCACGCTGGTTGACTTTCAATGGCAGCTCCAGGCAGCCATGGAGGAAGTCTATCCGCTCATTGAAGAGTATATATCATCATGTGATCTTGATCGGGAGATTGTTGCCAGGGCTGATTACTGCCGGCTTTATAATTATCTGCAACAAAATATTTCCGCCCCTGATCTACGGATAGAAATCATTCATCGGATAGCGTCGGTTTATGACGATTATGATGCCGATGCCGCCCGGCGTTGGAGCCTCTATCCCGAAGTTCATAATCTGCTGTCAGCTTTTAAGGCGGCAGGTTGGGGTCTGGCGCTGGATTCAAATGTTGGGCGCCGGGCTCTCGATGCCATGCTGGATAAATTCTCCCTGGGAAGTTACTTTGATCTGACAGTCAGCCGCAACGATGTTTCTTTACTCAAGCCGGAGATCGAAGGGTTTAACCTCATCAAGGCTTATTGCCGGGAAACATTTTCCGTTGCCGATCAGATTTTTATGGTGGGCGACAGCGTTACCGACATCGAAACGGCCCGCAACGCTGGGATTAAAGTGGTTAGTTTGGTGAATGGTGAAGATAAAACAGAACGTCTGCGGTTGCATAAACCAGATTACTTGATTGAAAATCTGGCAGAACTCAAAACTATCTTTTCCTTACATTAGAATGACTTCCGGCAGGTTGGCCAGGCTGTTAATGATGGCATCCGGATTTTCCTTTTCCAGCATTTCATGATTGTCAAAGCCGGTTAAAACTCCGATGGTTCTGGTTCCGGCCGCCTTTCCAGCC
>DQWO01000058.1 GCA_011042595.1 Pseudomonadota bacterium | reverse complement strand
TGTTGTCTTGGTTATGAATATGAAAATTATCTTCAGTTGCGGAAAGAAAGGCAGTCTGCTGCCAAAGAAAATAAAAAAGGGAAATAGTGTTCATCCGGAAATGTTTATTTCCCGATGAACGCTTTCAGCGATCAGCAGTCAGCTTTCAGTAAAATATTGAAAAAACAACTTGTTAAGCTAAAGGCTGATAGCTAACAGCTCGTCCGGAAACGGTAGTTTCCGGATGGAAACGAAATAGGATATGACTATGGCTTCAAAGGATATTTTTTATATTACCACCCCTATTTATTATGTTAATGATGTTCCCCACATTGGACATGCCTATACCACCGTTGCCGCTGATGTGGTGGCCAGATATCAGCGTTTGCTGGGCAGGGAAGTTTTTTTCCTGACCGGGACGGATGAACATGGGATGAAAATAGAGAAAACCGCGGACCAGAGAGGCATGACCCCCCAGGAGTTGGTGGATGAGGTTGTTGAGCGGTTTCAACATCTCTGGAAAGTATTGAATATCTCCCACGATGACTTTATTCGCACCACCGAAGAACGCCATTCCCGGGCGGTTACCGCTTTTTTTCAAAAAGTTCAGGAAAACGGTGGTATTTACCTGGGAACCTACGAAGACTGGTACTGCATTCCCTGTGAAACCTTTTGGACGGCGAACCAACTGGAAAACGGCAATTGTCCCGAATGTGGCCGACCGGCGGAAAAGGTAAAAGAAAAAAGCTATTTTTTCCGTATGTCCCACTACCGGGAACAGTTGCTGGCCCATATTGAAGAACATCCTGAATTTATTCAGCCAGCTTCCAAACGTAATGAAATTCTCAGTTTCATCAAGGAGGAATTGCGTGATTTGAGCATCAGCCGCACCAGCTTCAGCTGGGGAATTCCGGTTCCCGGTGATGAAAAACACGTGATCTATGTCTGGTTTGATGCCCTGATCAATTATCTGACCGCTGCCGGTTATCCCGATGATCAACAGCGTTTTTCCCGCCTGTGGCCGGCCGATATTCATCTGATTGGCAAAGATATCCTCCGTTTTCATGCCGTTTACTGGCCGACATTTCTTTTTGCCGCCGGTCTGCCTCTGCCCTGTAAAGTGTTTGCCCATGGTTGGTGGACGGTTGAAGGGGAAAAAATGTCCAAATCCCGGGGGAATGTGGTGGATCCGGTAGTCATAGCTGATGAGTATGGCGTCGACCCCTTTCGTTATTTTCTCCTGCGGGAAGTTCCTTTTGGCCTGGACGGGGATTTTTCCCGCTCGGCAATGAAAGGCAGGCTGAACAGTGATCTTGCCAATGATCTGGGTAATCTTTTCAGTCGATCGATTTCCATGATCGGCAAATACCGCCAGGGAAAAATTCCGCTTCCCGATCCTACAGATCAACGATATGCTGATTTTTCTATCCTGGCCGCTGAAATCTTTGCTGAAGTTTCCGTCGGGATGGAAGACCTGGCTTTCTCAAAGGTTCTGCAGTCAATATGGAAGCTGGTGGTCAAGGGAAATAAATTTATTGATCAACAGGCACCATGGGCTTTGGCCAAGGATGATGCAAAGGCGAAGGACTTAGACCAGGTGCTCTACTGTATTGCCGAGTTACTCAGGTTGCTTGCTGCCTATCTTTTACCTTTTATGCCGGAGCGATCCGGGGAAATGATTCGGCAACTGGGCCTGACCCGGGAACATTATTCTCAGGGAGAAGATATTTTTTCCTGGGGAAAGATGCCGTCCGGGACCCTGACGGAAAGGGGTCCATCATTATTTCCGCGCTTGGATTGATGGCTTCGTAAGAACTTCATCTTCTTCGTTATGCTGCAACCTTCGTCATTGCAGCGTACTATACAGTACGCCTCATGACTCAGGTTTTGCATGCCTCGAATATGAAGCTCTTACTGTGCCATCGGTTTTGCGACTTTTTACAAATGCATCTTCATCTATGCTTAGCTTGAAAAAAAGCTGTGAGTAGCTATGGCAAAAAGAAATGACCCGAAACGCGGTGGTAAAGGTGGTTATGTCGGTGATCTGCTGCCAGGAGTTATCGATAAGTATCGCCTGCGGAAAAAGATGGAACTCTACCAATTGTTTGCCAGATGGCCGGAAGTGGTGGGTCCGCAGCTGGTGAAAAAGTGCCAGCCTCTCTTTATCAATCGAAAAAAACTACATGTCAAAGTTGTCAATCATGCCTGGATGCATCAGCTTTATTTTTTTCAGGATCGGATTATTGATTGCTTTAATGAATTAGCTGGAGGTAAAATCCTTATCACTCACCTGCATTTTGAGCTGGGAGAAATAGAAGTTGAAAGTCAGTCTAAGCCTGATTCCGTCGTTACCTCCTGTTCCTCCCGCCTGATAGGTGAATGGGAGAAAAAAAAGATAAAAAAAGAGATATGTCGCCATGTAAAAGATCCCGAACTGGCGGATATCCTCTACCAACTGCGCTTGAAAGATCGAATACAGCAGCTGTTGAATTGAAACAGGTGGCTGTCTTGAAAAATGAGAATTTTTGTTTGAGTACAAGGCGGGCGAAAATTATAACCGCAGGAATATATTTCATATTTTGAGGATTATAATGTGAGC
>DQWO01000369.1 GCA_011042595.1 Pseudomonadota bacterium | reverse complement strand
GTTCGGGCTTGGCTCATAGCGGCATTGGGTGCCGAACGAATCACCACGACGGTGATTCGCGGCACACACCTCGGAGCGGCACACGACGTGCCGCGAGAATGAGCGAGAGCCATGCCGGAACATACTGATACCTTTTTTCCCTTGAAATAATTATCATATGATTGCCTGGTACGTCTAATACAATGTATCGATAAAGAAGAGAGATGCTATAGGGATAAGCTATAGGAGTAAAGTGAATGTGCGAATGTACGGATGGGGGTTTGTCGCCAAACTCAGGATTTGATTTTCCCTGACAGGAACACTCATTTTTCAAGAACTGATTCGATTATTCATTTTTTTGTGCTATGTTAGCGATGGAATAGTTTGTTTCAGAACTCGTAAGTGTCACTTTGATTGGTTAATGAGATGGTAAATGTCTTCAAAAGCCTAATATCTACGCGAATAGCTGAAATTTCCCTGGAGATATCGGTTCGATTTCGCGTAACCTATGTTCCAAGTCTTGAATAGGAAAATACTATGATACCGGTTTATCGAACTTCAACTTTCTGTGCATTTTTATTTTGTCTGTTGGCTTTCTTTATCTGTGGTGCAAATTCAGGAATATGCCAGGGGTGGAGCGAAAATGAAATATGGCTTCTGCCTGATTCCTCTTTTGCTGTAGTTGAGGTAAAAGATGGCCAGAAAATAAGGCACTGTCCTCATCATGATGCCAATGGCAGATTAGATGCAGAGCAGTTGATATATGTGCTTGGCACTTTTGATAATGAGGTATGGGTTGATCAGCAAAACAGAAAGATAGCCGAAAAACATTTAACCAATCATTATGATAAATTTATTGCCAAGGTTATGAAAAAGGGATTGCGTGGATCGGTGAATATAAACCGGGACAAATTGACGGAATTAGTTGCTCTTCCCCGGATTGGGCCGGTGCTGGCTGTAAAGATTATTGAATACAGAAATTCAACTTCTTCGTTCGAAACCATAGAGCAGGTAAAAAAAATTGAAGGAATAGGAGCCGCTACTTTTAATGCCATCAGGTATTATATCAGCGTTAAATGACAAATCCAGCTACACTTTGCCGGGGATGAAAACTGCTGAAGGCGGTTTTTCATTGTGGTTCTCTGCCCGTTCCCGGACTCTCTCATGGATAGGTGAGAGATCCGCTTTAATGGCTTTTTCCGGACACCAACGCATGCAGTTAAAACAGAGAATACAATGATCGGTATAAACCGGATAAGGGTCCAGAGTCAGAGCCGTAACCGGACATTTTTCAACGCACACTCCGCACCCGGTACAGAGATCTTCATTGACCACCCGCCGCGGTAAAATTCCGCGAGCGATTTCTAAATTCAGCTTACGCATTTCAACCGCGACCTCTTCCGGCTGGTAAGAAAGAGCTCGGTGGAATAATTTCAATGGTTCAGACAGCTGCAGGTTGCGCTCAATGGCAGTTGCCAGGTTTTCAATTAAGTGCTCATCTTCGGTATTGGGATGACCTGCGCCAACCGGATTATCCAATTCCCACGTCAGTGAATGAACAGCCATTATTTTGGCCGCCCCAACCAGAGCATATTTGCGTTCTTCCAATGCTTTACCCATTTCCTCCAGGGCCAGACCGCTGGTTGCCCCTCCCCAGGTCGCAAAGGGAACGGCGTAAGCCTGGCGGCGTTGCGGCAGGCGGGCAATAAAATCCATGACCAACGGTAAAGCGTGAGAAGAATAGACCGGGGAACCGATAAAAAGGCAGATACGTTCCTGTGTTGCTTCAATTTCCTGCATAATGCCGGACAGTATATTTTCTTCCTTGCCCAGCACACAAACGGTTGTCTGGTGGCCATAGCCAGCTAATTTTTTTTCTATCATATTGGTAACGTGGCGGGTCGTACCGGCCGGTGAACAGTAAAAAATAAATGATTTATACATCATATTCTCCTGTTAGAATGTGGCAGGTTAGGAGTGTGATCTGGTAAAGAATGCCGGGGAACTCTCTTTGGGGGGTAGTAACCATAATGTATTATCACTATCATAGAGAAATTAACTTTTCAATATGTCAAGGTTGCCATTCGGTGTTAGGCGTTATGGACAGTTTGGCGCTTTTTGCCAAAAAACTTGCTTAAACCGGGCTATTTCATTGACATCTATGTCAACAAATATTACCAAGTAGGTAGGTAGGGATGTATTGAATCTTGGACAAACATTAAAATACAACCTCAACTTTCTGAGTTATGAAAAAACAGCCGAAAAAATTATTTAAAGGCTGTTCCGGCATGGCTCTCGCTCATTCTCGCTGCACATCGTGTGCAGCTGTGAGGTGCCCACCGCGAATCACCGTCGTGGTGATTCGTTCGGCGGTCAATGCCGCTATGAGCCAAGCCCGAACAGCTTGACAATGTATCCTGAAAGTCCAACTCAGAAAGTTAAAATGCAACTAAACAGTTATCGCCTAAAATAATGAAAATTATTATCGGTTTTATTTATTCTTTCTCTACTCAGGTTGAAATGGCCAAGGCCGTCATTAATGAATTTGATGATAGGCCGAAGCTTTGTTTTGGCTATGGTATTCTTGACGATGCAATTCCG
>DQWO01000261.1 GCA_011042595.1 Pseudomonadota bacterium | reverse complement strand
TTCAGGGGTAAGGCACTAATAGCTAATCACTTGATTTAGGTATCTATACGCGACGATAATTCAGTTCAGAAGCAGGGTATCGCCACCATGATGCTCTGCTTTTGTTTATTGGTAATAATAACCTAAGTTAAGCGATTAGCGGTTAGCCATTAGCGGTTAGCTTTGAAAAACCAGGACTTTACGTTAATTAGAGATAACACCCAACGGGTGAAAATTTGCAATATTAAACATCCTGTAATCATTCAACTAACAGCTAACCGCTAAAAGCTAATCGCTCAATTTAGTTAATCCGGGTAAAGTCAAGAAGAAAATATGCTTTTCTTTACCCTGCTCCTTGAAAATTCGGTAAAGTCTACAATTATGGTAAAATGTTTGCTATAATATCAGGTAATGGAACGGGGGCAGTGATCCCGGAATTAGTGTCACCGACACTATGAGACCTCTCCCGTTCCAGTCTTTTTTTCCTCTGACGTCTGCTTACAGGAGCTTTTTGGTCGTAATCCTGAAAACGACGGCTCTGGTTATCTACTGATATATCACCCTTTATCCGGACACTTCGCACTCTATTGGTGATATCGATTTGTGGATTAAACGGCTGGTTATGTTTGAGCATCCCGTAAAGAATCCGCAGGATTTTATGCATGCAAATGCCCATAACAGCCATGTTGTTCTTTCCCTGTTTCTGATGTTTTTGATAGATTTCCCTGATGAGAGGATTACATTGAATGGCGGATAGAGTGATCATATATAAAATTTTCCGAGGTTCCTTACGACCCTGTTTGCTCATTTTAAAACCACCTGTACTATCGCCGCTGATTTTATAAACCGGGTGTACTCCGAAAAAAGAAGCTAGTTTTTTTACATCGGCGAAGCGCTTGATCGTCTGAATTTCGATAAACAGTCCGACAGCAGATAAATCGCTGATACCGGGAAAGGTTTTGAGCAGATCAATTTCAGGAATTGCACATTCGTCGATCATCTGTGTTGTTTGTTCGGCAATGGTTTTCTTTAAATGAAGAATCTGGCGGGCAGTGGCCACAATGAGCTGTTCGGTTGTAACATCTGTGGATGAGGCAACAGAAGACTTGGCCCTGGCAACCAATTGCTGAGCTTTTTGACTGGACACATAAGGAATCTTTGCCACGGTTTTAGCATGGGCTCTTTTCAGGTTGGTGGCACACGGGTATTGAACCAAAAGTTTTAGCACCCAATTTGGTACCCCGTTTTGGCAATAGCTTAACAATTCTGGATTGGCGGTATAAATCAGCGTGTTGAGCTGATTCAGCAACTGAGTGCTGTGTTTTGTCAGCATCTTGATAAAACCCCAATGCTTCCTCAAACCACTCAGTTGATTGCTTTGCTGATAAACGACCTTTTCAGGATGGGCAATCAAATATTCGGCAATATTTTGGGCACTGATCTTGTCAGTTATATTTTTCTTTAACTCCGCCTTGCTGTTATTCATAACGCCCAGCGGATTTAACCGGGCGGTTTGGATGTTGAAAGACTCCTGAAACTCCGTTAACGATTTGTACCAGTTATTTTCATATCCACCGGTACTTTCCATTCCGGCAAACAGGATCGTATCGGAATGTTCGGCAGTGAAACAATCCAGCATACCATAAAGAGATTGGTGTCCATCAAAAGTGTCATCCAGTTGAAATCCTTTGACAGCCGGTTGTTTTTCAGAATTAAGAATCATGAAATCGGCATAGCCTTTGCTAACGTCAACACCCAGGTAAAATGGTTCCATTTTAAAGCCTCCTTTTTTCAGTTTTATGGATGCCAGGAATCATCAGCCTTGTAACTATGCGGTGTCATGCACCAAGTTAATCCCCGATTTAAACCTGGCGGAAGGAAGAAACTAAATTACGAGTTCGTAGCTCAAGGTCAAATCCTTCTCTTCCACCACATTAACGGCTTTACCGAATTTAAGAAAGCGTTGTGATAAACTGATTTTTCGGTGTGGGTTTATAATCCTTACCCCCCCCACTCGGTTTTAACTTATACTTTAATCATACAAGATAATGGTTCTGTCGAAGCGGGAGCGCCACAAATCGATTTCGGCAGTAGCATCGGTGACTGGTGGGGCTATATAACAACTGAAGATGCTTGGAATGATGAGTACAATGACATCTATGGTCCAGATGGTGATACTACGTTTAAAGAATATTTTGGCATGGACTGGGAAACGGCCTTTGGCGATGGCTACAACTATGCCTATGTTACTGTTCCCGACTATCAGTATTCCGGCTCTCCTGGTTTTATTGCCGCTGGTACGACGTATCATGAGACTGACGATGGCTCTTATACTTATTCGGACGACTTCGGCTCTACCTATTATCCAGAAGGAGAGTTTTTTTCACCGGTCATTGCTATGTTCGATGAAAGTGGCACATACCGAGGTGAAACCGGACAAGCTAACGGTAATCCCGTCCCCATCCCCGGCGCCCTCTGGCTCCTGGGTTCGGGTCTTTTCGGCCTGGTGGCGATCCGGAGGAGGAAAAAAGCTGCCTGATGGATCTAGTGTTCAAACTCAAAAACCCGGCCGGAGACGACCGGGTTTTTTTGCGGTATAACCGCCGGGGG
>DQWO01000140.1 GCA_011042595.1 Pseudomonadota bacterium | reverse complement strand
CGGCATGGCTCTCGCTCATTCTCGCCGGCCGTCCATGGCCGGCTTCCGAGGCGTCCGCCGCGAATCACATCGTGTGATTCGTTCGGCGGCCAATACCGCTATGAGCCAAGCCCGAACATCCTGAATGTATTCCCGACAATTTCTTGTTTTTTACACCCCTCAAGGGGGTGCTGAAAAGAGTAACAGCCTTTCAGGGGTAAGGCACTAAAATCTCTATCTATTCGCTATTTGCTTTTCTGGTTCTGGAGACAGCCCACTGGCGCAAACCTTCAATTCGTTCCTTCATAAAACGTGAAATGGGGATAATTTCTTTAACGCTGGCGATAATATCTTCTTCGGTAAATTCCCGTTGGTTGTCATCGAACGCGCTGAACATGGCATCAAAAATAATTTGTTCAATCTCGGCACCACTGTACTTATCGGTAGCGGCTGACAATTTTTGCAGGTTAAACTGGCGAATTACCGGGCGCACTTTTTCCAAGTGCACCTTGAAAATTGCTTCACGCTCACTTGCCGATGGAAGATCAACAAAAAATATTTCATCAAAGCGGCCTTTTCGCATTAATTCCGGGGGGAGCAGGGTGATATCATTTCCCGTGGCAATTATAAAAACCGGTTTGGACTTTTCCTGCATCCAGGTAAGAAATGTCCCAAGAATACGGGCTGAAGTACCACTGTCCCCGGCTGAACCGCTGGAACCAGCAAAGGCCTTTTCCAGTTCATCAATCCAGAGAATACAGGGAGAAATAGTTTCGGCCAGCCGGATGGCATTACGTAAATTTTCTTCTGATTCTCCCAACAAGCTGCCAAATACTTTGCCCAGGTCCATACGCAATAATGGTAGCTTCCAGAGTCCGGCTGTGGCCTTGGCCGCCAGACTTTTGCCGGTTCCCTGGATGCCAATAATCAGAATGCCTTTGGGAGAAGGTAGTCCATAGTCCTTGGCTTTGCGGGTGAATACCTTGCTGCGCTTGCGCAGCCATTTCTTCAGGTTGTCAAGGCCACCAATATCATTGAGGGCTTCGCGTACGGGAAAAAATTCCAGTATTTCTCCTTTTTGAATGATGCTTCGTTTTTCTTCGAGAACAATTTCAATAGCCCGTTCATCAATGACATTGTGGGTAATAATGACCTGGGCAAACATGGTTTTGATGCTTTCCAGTGACATCCCCAGGGTTGACTCTACCAGTTTTTCCTTCAGTTGCGGGGTTGGCGGTCGGTGCAAGGAGGTAGTTGCGATGATAGATTCAAGCTGCTTCTCAATCTCTTCATAGGTTGGCAGGGGTAGTTCAAGTTGCAGGACATCCTCACGTAATTCCATCGGCAGGGATGCCATAGGTGTGACAATGATGATGCATTTCTTAGTGAATTGTAACTCATAGTTCAGGTTGCGTATAGCCCGGATAATAATGCTTTCACGGTAATGGTAATGAAAATCACGGAGCACGAAAATTGTGCCAACCTTTGATTTTTCTATTTCTCGTAAGCATAACAACGGATCCGGACGTTCCAATTTTTTCAGCTGGGAAATGTTTCCCTGAATGGCCTTGAAACCATTAGCCAGGTCCCACTGAATAATGTTTTTATCTTTGAATAATGAAGATTCTGCCAGCATGGTAATTAATCGGGTTTCTTCATAGGTGACCACATTGATCAATGAGTGGTTGCTGCGCATAATGACATTTAGATGCTCTAGAAAGTTCATGATATCCTCTTATCAGCCACACAGTGTGTAGGACATGTTTTTCTGTTGTTTAGCCAGTTCATGATTTCCAGTCCGTTCCAGAATAATTTCTTCAGAGTTCTGGTCTAGACCCCAGGCATTTATTTCCCCATTTTCTCCAATCTGAATATGGATTGTGCCAATATTACAACTGTCATTTGCTTGATTTTCTAGGTATTTTACTTTGTTCGGTTTATCCGCCGCCATAATTTTCTACTCCAATCGGATCGATTTTTTCCGCTTCCAGATAGTCATATTACGTCTTAAATCTTTTGCTGTAATAAGGAGGTCTTTATTGATGCTGACGTCAAAAGTTATTTCCAGGCGTTTTTCGCCGCTTTTTCCAGGTGGATCCAGGGAGAGAATTTCAGGTTTTGCTTCATTGACAAAAAATTTGTGTTCTTCAGAGATGTTTTCTTCCACCTGCAATGTCCCGTTTTCGGTCATTACAATTTCCCGGTCGTCGGTTGATTCAGGAATATCCATGCGGAAAATATCCAGTTCAAGTTCATGTTGGCCATCGTAAAATCCGTTGGCAATGACGGTTGTAATTCCGTTTTGGGTGGGATAAGCTGTGCCTTTGGGGATAATAAGATCGAATTTATAACCTTCTCCCCTTGCTGTCCGGCTGCGGAGCGCGTAATTGGCCTTGATGGTACTGCCACTGCCCTGATGCTGAAGGTATGCCAGACCACCGAGCGGCAGGGCATTATGGGCTTTGTTGTAAAGCAGTTTGTCGCCGAAAAAATCCTTAAGAATGTTGCGGTAATAGGGAACCTGGAGGCTTGAGCCGGCACAGAGAACGTACTGTACGCTTTCATAGGTAACCCCGATGCCTGATGCCAGGTCGATGAGATCGGCGAGGAT
>DQWO01000041.1 GCA_011042595.1 Pseudomonadota bacterium | reverse complement strand
CAACGGCAGCCCTGATTTTGTGGCGGTCAGGGCGAAGGCATAAGCTCCGAATCCATAAAAAACCGAGTGATGGAACTGATACATGCCGCCAAATCCTAAAACCATGTTAAGACTGGTGGCCAGAAGAGCGGCGGCAAAAATCAATGAGCCAAGGTAGATATAAAACCGCGGCATAAACTGCGGCAACCACAACAGCAGAACGGTTAACAAAATCATACTGACAATGATCACCCTGCCTTTAAACAAGCCTCTAAACAAGAATATATCTCCCTACCAGGTTGATTTTAGCAGTCCGGACGGACGGAAAAAGAGGACGACAACCACGGCTATATACGGAAAGGCAATGGCGAATTGGGGACAGAGCAGGATGCCAAGAGAATCTGTCAGACCAAAAATCAGCGCTCCAAGCAGCGCTCCCCACATATTGCCGAGACCACCAATAATCACAATCAAAAAAGCCTCGATGATAATGGCGTGATCCATACCCTGAACGATATTCTGGGTGGGAGCGACAAGCGCCCCGCCCAGTCCGGCAAGATAACAGCCGATGACAAATACCCCGGCAAACACCCAACTGACATTGATACCAATCGCCCCGACCATTTCCCGGTCTACAGCTGCTGCCCGGGCAATTTTGCCGATCCGGGTCTTGTTGGTCAGCAACCACAATCCAGCCGCCACCAGCGGCCCGAGAAACAGCAGAAACAGATTATAGCGGGGAAAAGGAAAATCAAGAACCAGAAAAGATCCCTGGAGGAATAAAGGAACAGCCAGACTCCGGTAATCCGAGCCCCAGATCAACTTGACCAGATCTCCACATACCAGAGCAAAAGCGAAGGTAAAAAGCAGGAGCATCAGATGCTCCCGCTCATAGAGATGACAAATGAGTAAACGTTCAAAAATCAAGCTGAGTAACGCGACTCCGAGGGGGGCAATAATCAAGGCAATCCAGAACCCCAGGGCACCATGGCCAAAGAATGTCGCGACGGTATAGGTTAAAAAGGCACCAATCATATAGAGTGAGCCATGCGCTACATTTGGTATCCTCAGAACCCCAAGCACCAGACTTAAGCCGGATGAAACGATGAAAAGTATTGTTGTCCGGCTTAAGCCAATGAGAACCTGCTGTACCAATGCGGCTATGGTGATATTGGCGACGAAATCCATCTGATAAATAAATTATTTATTTCTCATTTTTTTTATTTCTTCGATAGATGGCATGACATCTTTGCCGGATATGGTCACAATATCTCCGGCGATCAGAAAGTCATAGCCGGATGACTTTTGCGTCGTACCCATGAACATGGGCAACATGGCCTGATGGTCATAGGCACGCATGACAACTTTGCCGATGGGGCTGTCAACCTCCATACCTTCCACCGCATCAATAAATTTTTCCACATCAACTTTCCCGGCCTTTTGATAAGCACCAAAGATGAATTCGGCCGCGAGCGTACCATAAAGGGCTCCGACAGCCGGTTTGCGCTGGTAGGTCTGTTCGAATTTCTTGACAAAAATTTTATTTGCCGCCGTTTCCGGGTAATAGAAAAAGTAGTTGGAAGTTCCGATAACACCTTCCGGTGCTTCCTGCCCCAGGGCCTTTAAAGCGGAGAGCCCGGTTGCCGTGTGCATGTAAAATGGCACCCGTTTATTAAAGCCGGTTGCCTTGGCTGCTTTTAGAAACGGTACACAGTCACGTCCACCCGTAGCCAC
The DNA here is from genome assembly GCA_011042595.1 of Pseudomonadota bacterium. Lineage (GTDB taxonomy): Bacteria > Desulfobacterota > Anaeroferrophillalia > Anaeroferrophillales > Anaeroferrophillaceae > DQWO01. Next base: position 885 of record DQWO01000041.1, on the reverse strand, counting down.
AATAACCGCATCCGGTTTGGCCGACAGAATTGCCGTGATGTAAGGGGTAAAATCAGGCTCACCAACCTTCCACCAGGATTGACCAAGCAGCTGTACCTCTGGTTTACTTTTCTTAAGATTGTTCCAGACCCCGTCGGCAATGGCATGGCCATATTCATAGTCATCTCCAGCGATCCAGTATTTTATATATGGTTTTTGCGCCAGGCCTACCGCTGCCGCTTTTCCAGCAAGGGCGGTATTTTCAGTGACTGAAAAGACATAGCGATGGCCTTTTCCGCCGGTAATTTTAGCACTCTTGGCAAAAGTTACAAAAAATGGCACTTTCTCTTTTTTACACATATCAGAGATGGCTAGAGAAAGAGCACTGTTGATTGTTCCCATCAGGATATCGACATTTTTCCGATAAACCAGCTCTTTAGCAGCTGCCAAACCAATATCAACCTTGAATTTGCTGTCACGAGTGAAAACTTCTATTTTACGGCCATATATACCACCAGCGGCGTTAATCTTTTCCACCTCCAGTTTAAAAGCATCACGAACATCATTTGTGTAGGTGCTGGCCGGACCTGAATAGCAATCGACAATACCGATCTTCAAGGTTTTTGCCGCCTGCGATGGGGATGTCATAATAAACAGGCACACAAGGCTGCCAATGATAAGAGTGATGCTGAAAACAGATAGTTTTCTCATACGATTCCTCCTTTTTGAATTATCTGGCGTTTAAAGGCTCTGGGCAAACCAATATAATTACCTGACACTGCAAGATCTCATGGCGAGAGAATTGACGAAAAATTATTTGCCAATAAACTTTGATTTTCTAACACTGTGCTTTATCAACTGTCAAGAGAGATTGGAAAATCTTCGTAAAAACGGATGATTTACCTT
>DQWO01000159.1 GCA_011042595.1 Pseudomonadota bacterium | reverse complement strand
GCGGCGTGCCCATGGATATAGCCGTGGCCACTTCCACGGTCATGGTGGCATTAACCGCCCTTTCCGGCGTCATCGGCCATGCTATGCATGGCAACGTCGACTGGCATACAGGCCTGACCCTGGCCATGACCGCGGTCGTCGGCGGCCTGATCGGCAGCCGGATTTCGCTGAAAACCGACAAAAACAAATTGAAACGCCTGTTCGGCTTCGTGGTCCTGCTGATTGCCCTGCGCATCATCTATAAACTGATTGTCTGACTAATGAGAGAAAAACAAAATGATGAATACAATACTATTTAAGACTTTTATACTGATTATTACCGGATTGTCACTGAACCTGTGTTTCTCTCCCCTGGCCATGGCTGCCGCTCTCCCCGCCGACACGTCGGCAAAAACACCGCCGGTTCACCGGGTAGTGGTCTACTACCTACACAACACCTTCCGCTGTTCCTCCTGCAACAGCATCGGCAATTTGACCCAGGCTGCAGTTCTGGGAGGGGAAGTAGAAAACCTGGAAACCGGGGAAGAAAGCAGAGTGGCGCCGGCATTTCAGCATTTTGTTGATCAAGAAAAACTCAGTTTCTCATTTGTAAACGTTGACGAACCTGAAAACCACCATTTTCTCCAAAACTTTCAAACCAGTTCCAAGTTTCCGGTCATTGCGGAAATAAAAGACGGGGAGATCCTCCGGTTCAAGGTTCTGGACCGGGTCTGGAGACTGCTGGAAGGGGAAAACAGCCGTTTTATCAGCTATATTCAGCAGAATGTACATGATTTTTTCAAAAACCTGTAGCTGCGGCTGCAGTCCATATCATCCAGGGTATTTCCCGTGAAATCATGGCAACGATGGCTGGCCGTTCTGCTCATTTGCATCCTGGCCGTTTTCTCTTTTTATCTCAACCCTGCTCACCGGGGGTTGGTTCCCGTGGCCGGGAAGTACGGGCCGGGCAAGGCGGCGCCAGTGGCGGAACAACTTCCCCGGCTGCTGGAGCTGGGCTCAACCACCTGCATCCCTTGCCGGATGATGGAAAAGGTCCTGGAGAACCTGCGCACAGGCTACCGGAATCAGCTGCAAGTGGATTTCATCGATGTGACCATCAATTTGGATGCCGGCCGCCGCTACCACATAAAGCTGATTCCCACCCAGATTTTTTTCTCTCCAGAAGGCGATGAAATATTTCGTCATGAAGGCTTTTTCCCCGAACCGAAGATCATCAACACATGGAAACAACTCGGTTTTCCGCTGCATGCAAGAAAAGGTACTGCAACGACAACTGATAGAGGCTTTTTAGCATCTCTGTTCAGTTCCCTGGGACAAGCTGTGGCCGGAAGCCCCGCCATTGCTTTGCTGGCAGCTTTCATCTGGGGCATTTTAAGTATTCTACTGAGTCCCTGCCACCTGGCCAGTATCCCGCTGATCGTCGGCTTCATTGACCAACAAGGTCGCATGACCGTCAAGCGGGCGGCCATGGTTTCCACTCTGTTTGCCGTCGGGATTCTCATCACCATTGCTTTTATAGGTGTCCTGACCGGGGCAGCCGGCTACATGATGGGCGATCTTGGTCCTTATGCTAATTACGGAGTTGCGATCATTTTTCTGCTGGTGGCCCTACAACTTGCGGATGTCATCTCCCTGGGCTGGACCGCCCCGGGAACCGTTGCCATCAAAAAAAAAGGAATGCTGGCAGCTTTTCTCCTGGGCCTGATTTTTGGCATTGCCCTCGGCCCCTGCACCTTTGCCTACATGGCCCCAATGCTGGCCATTTCCCTCAAGATTGCCTCCACTCGCACGGCCTATGCTATTTTCCTGCTGCTGGCCTATGGCGCTGGCCATTGTTCGGTTATCATCCTTGCTGGAACTTTTACCGAAGCCCTGCAAAACTATCTCAACTGGAGCGAAAAATCCCGAGGTGCCCTGATCCTGAAAAAAAGCTGTGCCATGCTGGTTCTGCTCGGTGGACTGTACCTGATTTACAAGACCTGAACCGGATATTTGTTCATCAACAATTTCAAAGGAGAAAGAAGGCAATGCTCAAAAAAATCAAGATCCTCTTCCTGTGCACCGGCAATTCCTGCCGCAGCCAGATGGCCGAAGGATGGACCCGGGCGCTCAAGGGCGAAGAGATTGAAGCCTTTTCCGCCGGGGTGGAAACCCATGGGCTCAACCCGCTGGCCGTCAAAGTGATGGTTGAAGCCGGGGTGGACATCTCCCGACAACGCTCCAAGCTGGCGGATGAATTAGAAGACGTTGCCTTTGACGCCATCATTACCCTGTGCGGACACGCCCGGGAAAGCTGCCCCTACTTTCCCGGCGACGGGAAAATCATTCATGTGGGTTTTGACGACCCGCCCCACATGGCCCGGGAGCTGGAGGCTCATGGAGTCAATGAAGAAGAACAGCTCAACTGCTACCGCCGGGTGCGCGACCAAATCAAGGCTTTCGTAGAAACCCTGCCGGAGTCGCTGGGGTAGTAAAGCTCGCGGCCATCTCCTCCCGCTGAGACAAAACAGAAATACCGGTTTACTGCGTCAAGCTGATTTTCGGCGTGTAGTTGGATATTTTACCGTTTTTATCCGCCACGCCGACTAAGAACATGGT
>DQWO01000203.1 GCA_011042595.1 Pseudomonadota bacterium | reverse complement strand
GCTGGCCACCCGGTCGATGATCATTCCCACCGCCGAAGTAAAATTGGTCAGCGGATCGATGAGAATAAAACTGCCGGTCTGGTGATTTTTCATGTAGGGATCGAAATAGAGGGGCCGACTGGTGGTGATGGAAACCCGGCCAATCTCATTCAGGGACAGGTAGTCGGCATCACTTTTGCGCAGGCTGTTGACATCTGTCCGATATCGCAACCGCTCGATCCGGGCCCGGGTTGTCTGGGTGGTATGCTTGATAAAAAAACTGTTCTGCAGATCCATATTTTTCTCATCCATCCAGACCAGCATAGCCTCAAAGGAACGGGAAGTCCGGGGAATATTGTTGGGATGGACCAGCATATCTCCACGGCTGACATCAATTTCATCCTCCAGGGTCAAAGTAATGGACTCGGGAGGAAACGCGTACTCAAGATCGCCGTCAAAAGTGGAAATCGTCTTGACTTTCGATCTTTTCCCCGACGGCAGCACCATGATTTCTTCACCCGGTCGCACAACTCCGGAAGCCACCTTGCCGGCGAAGCCCCGGAAAGCCGCGTCAGGACGCAGAACATACTGCACCGGAAAACGGAAATCGATAATGTTGCGGTCGGAGGATATGTAGATGGATTCCAGCATTTTAAGCAGCGGCGCGCCGGAGTACCAGGGGATGTTGGCAGACTTTTTTACCACGTTGTCACCCTTCAGCGCCGACAGGGGGATAAAGTGCAGGTCGGGAATCTTCAACCGGGTGACAAAATCACGATAATCCTGGCAGATCTGTTCAAAAACCTGCTGGTCATATTCTACCAGATCCATTTTGTTGACCGCCAGGATGACGTGTTTGATCCCCAGGAGTGAGACAATAAACGTGTGGCGCCGGGTCTGGGTGATGACCCCCGTGCGGGCATCCACCAGGATAACCGCCAGATTGGCGGTGGAGGCGCCGGTGACCATGTTGCGGGTATACTGTTCGTGACCGGGAGTATCGGCGATAATAAATTTACGTTTCGCGGTGGCAAAATAACGATAAGCCACATCGATGGTGATCCCCTGCTCCCGCTCAGCTTTGAGCCCGTCAAGCAGCAGGGCGTAGTCTATCTCACCACCAACGCTGCCCACCCTCTTGCTATCACGCTCGAGAGCGGCCAACTGGTCGTCATACAGCAGCTTGCTGTCATACAGCAGGCGGCCGATGAGGGTTGACTTGCCATCATCCACCGAACCGGCAGTCAGGAAACGGAGGAGATCTTTCTGTTCATCACGATCAAGAAACTGTTTAATATCCACTAAAAATATCCTTCTCGTTTTTTCTGCTCCATCGATCCTTCCTGATCGAAGTCAATGACCCGGGTGGTACGCTCACTCTTGGTCACCACCATCATCTCTTCAACGATTTTTTCGATGGTATCGGCTTCGGATTCAATCGCCCCGGTCAGGGGGTAGCAGCCCAGGGTGCGGAAACGGATCATTCTTTTCTGCGGTTTTTCCCCGGACTCCAGGGGCATACGGTCATCATCAACCAGGATCAGGTTGCCATCACGCTCAACAACCTCACGTTCAGCCGCATAATACAGTGGGACAATGGTGATTTTTTCCAGGCGAATATACTGCCAGACGTCAAGCTCCGTCCAGTTGGAAATGGGAAATACCCGGATGCTTTCTCCGGGATTGATCTTGGTGTTATAGACACTCCAGAGTTCAGGACGCTGGTTTTTCGGGTCCCACTGGTGAAAATGGTCCCGGAAGGAAAAAACCCGCTCCTTGGCCCGGGACTTCTCCTCATCGCGGCGGGCACCACCGAAAGCAGCATCAAAGCCGTATTTATTCAGGGCCTGAAGCAGGGCCTGGGTTTTCATCACGTCGGTATGAACCTTGCTGCCGTGGGTAAAGGGCCCGATCCCCTGGCGCCAGCCTTCTTCATTGTAGTGGACAATGAGATCGATATCGTGACGGCGGCAGAATTCGTCGCGAAAGGTAATCATTTCGCGAAATTTCCACCGGGAATCAATATGCATCAGGGGGAAGGGAATCTTGCCGGGGGCGAAGGCCTTCCGGGCCAGGCGAGCCATGACCGAGGAATCCTTGCCGATGGAGTAAAGCATCACCGGGTTGGAAAACTCGGCCGCCACTTCCCGGATGATATGAATACTTTCCGCTTCCAGCTCCTTCAGGTGAGAGAGGGAATATTTTCTTTCCATAACCAGTAGTTATCCTTACCTAAATTAAGCTATTAGCCATTAGCGGTTAGCGTTTAGCGTTTAGCATTTAGCTTAACAAGTTGTTTTTTCAATGTTTTACTGAAAGCTGACTGCTGATCGCTGAAAGCGTTCATCGGGAAATGAACATTTCCGGATGAACACTATTTATAACTTTTTATATCTGCATCAACTGCCGCTGTCGCAGATAGGCGATAATGAGGTCCACCGCCTCCGCTTCCGACAACTCATCCGTTTTCAGGCTCAACTCCGGCTGCAAAGGCGGTTCGTAAGGAGCCGAGACGCCGGTAAACTCGGCAATCTCGCCGGCATCCGCTTTTTTATAAAGACCTTTGGGATCCCGGTTACGGCAGGCATCCAGAGAGCAGTCCAGATAGATTTCAATAAAAT
>DQWO01000193.1 GCA_011042595.1 Pseudomonadota bacterium | reverse complement strand
GCCATTTTTTTTACCGTCACCGGTTTTTTGTTCCTACATGGTTATAAAAGCCTGAGCTTGAACCTTATATTCGGCGACACCCCACCCATGATGGCCCTGTTTTTCAAGCAGCGGGTTTTTGATGGTCTTTTCCCGGCGATTATCGGCACCATGACCCTGGTGTTGCTGGCTGTTGGCATCGCCATTCCCCTGGGGACGGCTGCCGGCATCTACATGGCTGAATACTGTCGGGGCCAAAAAAAACACCTGCTGGGTTTATTTTTCGATATCCTGGCCGGTATTCCTTCTATCGTCATCGGTTTATTTGGCTTGTCAGTGACGATCTTTCTCCACCGCTATTTTTTTCAGCAACTATATCCCAGCCTGCTGATTTCCGCCCTGTCACTGGCTTTTCTGGTCCTGCCATACCTGATCAGGTCTACCCAGGGTGCGCTGGAAGATGTCCCCCTTGATATACGCCTCAGTGCGCCGGCAATGGGAGCCAGCCGCCTGCAGAATATTTTCATGGTTCTTCTGCCCCGCTCATTGACCGGCATCAGCAGCGGCATACTGCTGGCCATCGGCAGGTGTGCGGAAGACACGGCAGTTATCATGCTCACTGGAGTTGTGGCCACCGCCGGAATCCCCCACTCCCTGCTGGGAAATTATGAGGCACTGCCTTTTTATATTTATTATATATCTTCACAATATGCCAACCAGCAGGAGCTGCAAAGCGGCTTTGGGGCTGCTATTATTCTGCTGGTTATCTGTACCCTGCTTTTCGGTTTTGCCCTGATTATCAAGCAGCATTTGTCAAGAAGATTTTTTTACCATCTATGAGTGGAAGTCATGAACGCTGAAAATAAAATCATCATAGAAAATCTATCTTTTTACTACCATCACCAGCAGGTATTAAACCAAATATCAACCGCCATTCCTGTGGCGGCAATCACGGCAATAATCGGTCCTTCCGGCCAGGGAAAGTCAACCCTGCTGATGACCTTAAACCGTCTCTGGGAAGATATTCCTGGAGCTTCAGTTACAGGCAATATAAAAATAAAATTCAACGACCGTTGGCAGGATATCAATGACCCTGAGATTTCCCTGCCGTGGCTGCGGCGCCGGGTGGGCATGGTTTTCCAGTCCCCGAACCCACTGCCAATGAGCATTTATAAAAATATGGCTTTCCCGCTGAAAATTGCCGGAATCAAGGATAAAAAAAAGGTGGATGAAAGGATTGAAAAAGCATTGCGACAGGCTTTTTTATGGGACGAGGTTTTTAACCGGCTGGATCACGATGCCAGAAACCTGTCTGGCGGTCAGCAGCAACGGCTGTGTATAGCCAGGGCTTTGATTCTGGAACCGGAAATTCTCTTGCTCGATGAACCAACATCCTCCCTGGATGCAGAGGCCAGCAAAGTCATTGAAGAGTTGTTAGACAGCTTAAAAAAGACCTGCACCCTGCTGGTCGTTTCCCATTACCAGGAACAGGTCCAGCGCATCGCCGACCGGATTCTCAAACTTGAAAATGGGCAACTGAAAGACGTGGTAACCGAAAGAGTAAAAAACTGATATTTCAAGACCTGACCCCACTCATTCTGCCATCGTATTTATTGGCGGCCGATGCAGCCCGGCTGCCGGCACATCCAACAATCCAATAACTTCAGATGACAAATCAAGCTCCCCTTCTTCATTCATAATATTCATCTCGGCACCAAAAAGCAGCCGAACACCAAGAAGTTCCTTTGGCAGCCGCTTCCCCTGGCGAAAATAACTTTCCACCGCCCCTTCGGGCACCCCGGGACCCTCAACCATACTCAGCGAACATGATTCCGTCAACTCGACCGTCGGCTGCAGGGATTGTGGAACGCAGAGAAACATGCTACACATAAAAGATAAAGGATATTCAAGCAATCCCGATGGAAACCATCCAGATAAAGATAGAACGAATCACCTATGCTAACCAGGAAACCGGTTATGTAGTCCTGCGCGGCATGCTGAAAAACCGCCAGATTACTGCTGTCGGCATCATCCCGGAAGTTGTCACCGGTGCCAACCTGGCCGGAATCGAGTACCAGTTTCAGGGCGGCTGGCAGCGAAGCAAATACGGCTACCAGTTCGTTTTTGACCAGGCCACGTTACTTACCAATCGCCTTTATTATTTTCTTGCCAAGGTGGTGAAAGGCCTGGGGGAGAAAACGTCACGACGGCTGATAGATCATTATGGCGAAAATCAGCTGATTGAGATTATTGAGAAAACACCGGAAAGGCTGCTGGAATTCAAGGGCATAAAAGAAAAGAAACTGGCAAAAATAAAAACTTCCTGGGAAAAACAGAAAGATATCCGGGAACTGGCCACCTACCTACTGCCCTATGGCATCACCCCCAACCTGATCGTCAGGATTTACAACCATTTTGAGCGTGACGCGGTCAAAAAAATCCAGGAAAATCCCTACCTGCTTACTGAAATCCGGGGAATCGGCTTTAAAACCGCCGACGATATTGCTTCACGACTGGGAATCCCCTACGATTCGACCTTCAGAATCCAGGCAGCTGTCATTCACCTGCTCATGGAAGCCGGTGAAAGCGATGGACACACCTATCTGCCAGCCACTGAGCTGCAAAAAAAGG
>DQWO01000033.1 GCA_011042595.1 Pseudomonadota bacterium | reverse complement strand
ATTCTTTTGTTATATCAATGGGTTAATAATTATATGCTTTTCCTGAAAAGATAATGGCTTAAATAATTCCTTGACAATGCAGTTCTATTCAGCTATCTATTAGCCGTTTTTTTGTGAGAGCTGTTTTAAAAATAAATCTCTCAAAAGCCATCCCGGATAAGGGAGCTTGTGCCAATGTCTGAAAAGTATTTGGTTGATTTTACCTACGTGTGTTTCTTCCTGCTGGTAGGTTTTGTGGTTGCCTTCAGCGTCTTCGTTATTTCCAATATCCTTCGTCCTCGCCTGACTAACAGAAAAACCCTGCAAACTTATGAATGCGGCATGGATCCCTATGGTGCTGCCTGGGATATTCGTTTTGGGGTTTCCTATTACCTTTATGCCCTGATATTTCTGGCTTTTGATGTTGATATCCTCTATCTTTTCCCGGTGGCGGCTGCCTTTGACAAGGTGTCCGGTATGCGTGGGGTGATAGAGTTTGTTATTTTTATTGCTATCCTCTCCCTGGCGGTTGTTTATGCCTGGGCAAAAGGAGTGTTTGTGTGGCCGAAGATAAAAAAGATGTCCTGAGAATCCATTCTTACGCGGCTGAATTGCGGGCAAGAAATGATCGGGGGGCTCCGGGAGATTTGATTGAGAACGATCCCGGGCCTATTGCCCGGGTGCCGGTGGTGGAAAAAATCCTCGATGTATGCCGGGCGAATTCCCTTTGGCCGATGACTTTTGGCCTTGCCTGTTGTGCTATCGAAATGATGGGTCTTGGTATGGCCCGTTTTGATATCGCCCGTTACGGTTCGGAGGTTTTTCGCCCTTCTCCGCGCCAGTCTGATCTGATGATTGTGGCCGGGACGGTCAATAAGAAAATGGCGCCGGTTGTGATGACTTTGTATGAGCAGATGCCATCTCCCAAGTATGTGATTGCCATGGGCAACTGTGCTATCTCGGGCGGTCCATTTGCGGTTGAAGAAAACTACAATGTTATTGAGGGGGTGGACCGGCTGATTCCTGTAGATGTCTATGTTCCCGGCTGCCCGCCGCGGCCGGAAGCCTTGCTTGAAGGCATTCTCAAGTTGCAGGAAAAAATTACCGGTGTTCGTCATCCGTTCCCGCAGAGGAAGGTTTCAGATGCACCAAACTGAGCAGCTTATCAATACTCTTCGTGATTTGTCGGCAACCGTCAATGAGGTTGATTTTAAGCAACGCGGCTATCACTGTGAAGTATTGCTGAATCAAGATAATCTGCGGGAATTTGCCCGGTTGATGTATGACCTCAAATATTATCTGGTTTTTGTTTCGGCTGTTCACGTAGAGCCGGCCATTGATATTGTCTATCAATTTGCTCATTTCAATTCTCCTTCACGGGTTGTTGCCCGGTTGCCGGTGGATGCTGATGGTACGGTGCCGACCATCTGTGATATTTTTCAGGGAGCCAATTGGCATGAACGTGAAACCAAAGACTTTTATGGTGTGGTCTTCCGCGACCATCCCTATCTCAAACCGTTGATTCTTCCGGAAGAGGATGTCGACCTGAAGCCATTGCTGAAAGCCGAGGGAAAAGTTAAAGACCGGTCAGAAGTCAGCTGGCAGCCTCCCGAACCTGAAGAATCAAGAGAAGCTGAAACCAACGAACCAAGTTCAGAGACGAGTTGAGAGTTCCTATGCCGGTAGCGAAAAATACCCAGCAAGAGCATCGTTTTTTCCTTAATATGGGGCCGCAGCATCCCAGTACCCATGGTGTTCTCAGGGTTATTCTGGAGATGGATGGTGAGTATATCATCGAGCCCCAGCCGGTTCTGGGATATGGCCACCGGATGCAGGAGAAGATGGCTGAGTGTCGGAGCTGGCCCGGATTTCTGCCCAATACCGCAAGGATGGATTACGCTGGGGTGTTGCCATACAACCACGGTTATGTGGCCCTGATTGAACGATTCACCGGGGTTGAGGTGCCGCTTCGGGCTGAGTATATCCGGGTGATAACTTCTGAGTTGAACCGCATTGCCAGCCACCTTATCTGGTATGGGGCTTTGCTTTTGGACTTGGGGGCTTTTACCCCGATTCTCTATACCTTTGATGACCGGGAACAGATTCTTGATATTCTTGAGGATATTACCGGTTCACGGCTGACCTACTGCTATTTCCGGGTTGGCGGGGTATCGAAAGATATTGATGACAAATTTGTCGAGCGGACCCGGGAATTCATCAAACGCCTGCGCAGCCGATTCAGCATGTATGAAAAGCTGGTGAACGACAACGTTATTTTTATCAACCGAATGAAAGGCATCGGGGTGATTGATGCCGATATGTGCCGCCGCTATGGAGTCACCGGCCCGGTTGCCCGGGGATCGGGTATCCCCTACGATATGCGTAAAAGCGAGCCCTATTCAGTCTATCCCGAATTTGATTTTGATATACCGGTGGGCGAACATGGTGATGCCATGGATCGTTTTTTGGTGCGTTTCAGGGAATTAGAGCAGAGCTTGCGGATTATCGAGCAGGGTTTGGATAAACTGCCGGAGGGACCATTTCTCAGCAAGGTGCCCAAGAAACTTAAGCTGCCGGCTGGAGACTGCAATTTTTCGGTTGAAACAGCCCGCGGGTCGTTGTCCTATTATAT
>DQWO01000183.1 GCA_011042595.1 Pseudomonadota bacterium | reverse complement strand
TCCTTTACAGCTTTTTTTAAGTTTTAAAATAAATTTTTATATCGCTAAATCCCTCCCCAGAGCCAAAAAAAACTTGACATTCTGACTCTTCTCATGATAACTGTCCCCCGCCTTTTGAATTTTGTATATTGTTACAAACAGGTTTTAAATAGTATAATGTTTGCAGCAGGCTGGACTTCACCGGTATCTTTGATGTTTTGTTTTTTAACGATATTAAAATGGTTTTTTTCAACATTGCATGAATTGGCGGGAATTTTAGGAGTGCAGGCAGGTGATTGATCTTAATATCTGGTTTCTCGGTCAGTGGGCGATATTCATCTTTATGATGATTTTTTTGAATCAGTTTCTCTTCAAACCTGTCTTGCGGGTGATTGATGCCCGTAGAGAAAAAGTAGAGGGAACCCATGAAAGTGCTGAGACTCTCAATGAGCAGGCCAGTCAGCATCGGGCAACCTATGAGTCTCGCATGACCCAGACAAGGGAGAGATTGGAGAAGGAAAGTGCCTCTGTGCGTGAGGAAGCAGTGAATACTTCCAGAATCAGGATGGACAATGCCCGTAGTGAAGCCATGCAGCAGGTTGAAAATATGCGCCAGCGGATAGCTGCTGAGTATCAGAAAGTTCAGGAAGAAATGACTGCCGATATTAAGGTGATTGCCAGACAGATTTCCGGTAAAATTCTCGAGAGGGATATTTGATGAAGCAGTGCAGATCGATTGGGGGAAAAGGTCTTATTGTTGTTGGGGCATCAGTTGTACTTCTTCTAGTGGTGCTGGTGGTAAGCGCTGTTGCCAGTGAAGGGCACGAAGCTGCGGGGCATCATCAGTCACTCTATGCTGCTCTTGCAGAGAATCCCATACCCCTGTTGAAGGATTTGCTTTGGCGGGTAGTCAACTTTGCAGTTTTGTTGTGGATTCTGATTAAGTTTACGGGCAAACCGATAAAAAATTATTTTGCCAATCGTCAGGAAGCGTTGGTTAAGGGAATCAATGAGGCCAGGGAAGCTAAAGAAGCGGCTGAGCGTCTTTATCAGGAATACCAGGAAAAACTTGCCAGCCTCGAGGATGAAGTCAAGGAGCTGGAATCCAGGATCAGGGCAGAAGCTGAAGCGGAAAAACAGCGGATAATGACAGAAGCTGAGCAGTTCGCGGTAAAAGTTAAGCAGCAGGCAGAGCAGATGGCAAATCAGGAAGTCATCATGGCTAAACGGCGGCTGAAAGATGAGGCGTCAAAGTTGTCTTTGCAGGCGGCGGAAAAGATGATAAAAGAGAATATCTCTGCGGCTGATCAGGGTAAAATGGTTGAAAACTATCTGGAAAAAGTGGTGGGTGCACAGTGATTCGAGATATTATAGCCAAACGGTACGCCAAGGCCTTTTTTGCTTTTGCCAGTGAACATGGAGTGCTGGATCAGGCGACTGAAGAGGTGCAGGGATTTGCTGCCCTGTTGGCCGATCATGAAGATCTAAGTAATGTTCTGAACAACCCTGTCTATGAAACTTCTGATCGCAAAGCGGTTTTGAATGTGGTTATGACCAAAATGAATATCAGTGATGGGGTTAAGGCTTTTCTCTTGATCCTGGTTGAAAAAAACAAAATTAAATACCTGGCGCCGATTGTCAGCTATCTTGATCTGATGGTGGATGCGGCAGAGGGACGTTTACATGTTGATGTTGTTTCAGCGGCCCCGCTTGATGATGTAACTGCAGGTCGGCTAAAACAGAAGTTGGCTGAACTTACGAACAAGGATGTGCTGTTATCCATCAAGGTTGATGAGTCGTTGATTGGTGGTCTTATTACCCGTTTTGCCGGGATGGTCTATGATGGCAGTATCAGGACGCAGCTTAACAAGCTTGGAGAAAATTTGATAAAGGAGTGGTAGGAAGCCATGGAATTACGTGCGGAAGAAATAAGCCAGATTATCAAAGATCAGATCGAGAATTATGATAAGAAGGTTGAGGTCAATGAGACCGGTACCATCCTGACTGTTGGTGATGGTATTGCCAGGATTTATGGTCTTGAGAAGGCTATGTCAGGTGAACTGCTCCTTTTCCCCCATGATATTTATGGGATGGTTCTGAATCTTGAGGAAGATAATGTCGGAGCAGCTATTTTTGGTGAAGACATAGAGATCAAGGAAGGCGATGAGGTAAAGAGGACCGGTAAGATTGTTGAAGTTCCCGTCGGGAAAGGCATTCTCGGTCGCGTTGTCAATTCCCTTGGGCAGCCCATTGATGGCAAAGGTCCGCTGGAAACCGATGAAACCAGAAGGGTGGAAATTAAGGCTCCTGGGATTGTTGATCGTCAATCTGTAAATGAACCGTTGCAGACCGGCTTGAAGGCCATTGATTCCATGGTTCCCATCGGTCGTGGTCAACGAGAGCTTATTATTGGTGACCGGCAAACCGGTAAAACCGCGGTGGCCATTGATGCCATTATCAATCAGAAAGATACGGATGTTTATTGTATTTATGTGGCAATTGGACAGAAGCGTTCCACTGTAGCCCAGGTAGTGGCGAAGTTGGAAGAATATGGGGCGATGGAATATACTACCGTTGTTGCCTCAACTGCCAGTGAACCGGCACCGTTGCAGTATATTTCTCCCTATGCCGGGG
>DQWO01000296.1 GCA_011042595.1 Pseudomonadota bacterium | reverse complement strand
TACCACAGAGATCACAGAGGGCACAGAGAAATAACCTGTTAATTTTCCTTCGTGTTCTCTGTGTTCTCAAGTGAGCATCGCGAACGGGTGGTTTATATTTGAGTATTTTTTTCTTGTTTTTTACACCCCTCAAGGGGGTACTGAAAAGAGTGACAGCATTTCAGGAGTAAGGAACTAAAATAAAGGCTACCTAAAAACAATTCAATTATAACGGCATAAATGCCGACAGTTTCAATAACAAGGCCAATAGACAGCAAAAAAAATCATTTGCTACAGGAGAAAAAATGGATCAAACCGATATTGCCAAAAAAATAAGTGCACAGATACTCAATGGTGAAACAGCACCCTGGAATGCTGAGGCTGCGGCCCTGGAAGCCGGTCTGCAGCCGCCGGAGCACCTGGTGGCCGGCACCCTGGCCCGCCGGCTGTTTCTCGAAGCCAAAAGCGGCATCAAGCTTAACCATCTGGTGATGCCGGACAAACCCTACAGCATTGAGTACAGATGTCCCCGGGACGGCAGTCACTGGATCCTGGCAGCTGATGACGCTTTCACCCGCTGCGGCATGTGCGATACCCCATTGGAGCCGCGGGTAGCCGGAAAAACCAGCTATCTGCCTCTGGTCAACAATTACATCGGTGGCCATGAAGATCATTTCAGCTACGCCGGCGAGGTTACGGTACAGGGTGAAGTGAATAAAACTTTCCAGAACATCCTCTGCTATGGTCCCGGTGTCGGGCACTTAGGCATCAGTGTCGGCTGTTTCCAACTTAACAAGTACGGCCCGATTGAAATCAAGGTTGCCGACTGGGGCAGGGCGGCCCGGAACCTGGCCTTTGTTTTTGACACGGAGAGCGAACGGGGGAAAGCCAGGAAACTGATCAAAGATCACCTGGAGAGAATCATCGAATTAATGACGGAAAATTTTTTGAAACCCTTTGCCGGAGAAGTGTACAACGTTGACTTCCTGGACAAGCAGCATCACGGCGATCGAATCATGCACTGTTGTTTCTACACCCGTTTTGGTGAATACCGGGGCCATGGCTGCACCTCAAAAGCCGTGGGCGGCGCCAAAAATTATATTGATGATCTGTTCAAGGAGCATAATATTGCCTGCCGGGTGTCGGTGATCGGCATGGGACGTGACGGCGATCTCAAGCCCTCACCCCGCAACCGGCGCGGCCGCTATGTCTCAGCCCGGCAGCGGATTCCCATCAAGGAGTATGAAAAAAATATCGGCCGGCCCATAGATGATTTTCTTTCCTACCTTGAACTGGATCGCCAGGGGGTGCTGGAAGAAACCGGATGGCCGGCTTACACCGGCATGGGCGGCGAAATCATCCCGGCTTTTTACCGGACAATGAAAAACAACCCGCGTCCATATCTGGTTTCATCTCTACAGAAAGTATACGTGGAAACCCGGGGAGATGATCTGCTGTTCGGGGTGGAACTGCCGAACCTGGAAGTGGGTTTTCCCTCCGGCCCTGAAGGCATTGTACCACCGCTGTCCCGGGAAGTAGCCAAAGTATGCGGAATTGAATCATCCAAGGATTTTGCCGCCGCCTGTGCCGCTATCACTCTCGCTGGCGAATTCAATTTTGCCACCCTGCATATCAAGGAAAAACTTTATACCGGCAGGTAGACCGATGGCTGGCAAGATTCATACTGACAATAAAGTTGCGATCAAATCCGGGGATGTTACCATCCCCGGATTCTTTTGTCGGCCGTCGGGCAGCGGTCCGTTCCCGGCCCTGATCTTCTTTCATGGAACCGACGGATTTCAGCCGACCCACCGGAAACTGGCAAGAGAACTGGCTCATGAAGGATACGCGGTCCTGGTACCTGAATGGTTTGGCGGGAAACTCCCCAGGCGGTTGAGCTGGGATATGCTGCCACCTGCTGATCTCAGGACCCTGGGGTTATGGATCAGGAAACTGCAGGAAGTGGATGGTAGGCGGCTGGGTCTCATGGGAGCCAGCCGTGGCGGTGGTCTGGCGCTTTATGCCGGTTCAGTAATCCCGGAAGTACGGGCGATTGTCAACTACTTCGG
Source organism: Pseudomonadota bacterium (assembly GCA_011042595.1). Lineage (GTDB taxonomy): Bacteria > Desulfobacterota > Anaeroferrophillalia > Anaeroferrophillales > Anaeroferrophillaceae > DQWO01. The sequence goes on along the minus strand of DQWO01000296.1, from coordinate 566 downwards.
CCTCACCAGCTGGCCCGGGGGAATGGAAAGTTTTTGCCGGCTGCCGCTGAATCCTGATAACCACCTGGATTTTCTGCAAAAAATTGTTTGTCCGATACTGTCATTCCACGGCGACCGGGACACCATTGTCGGGGTGGAAAATACCTTCCTGCTGGACCAGACCTGCCAGCGATTCGGCATTGAGCACCACTACACAATCTATCCCGGCGTTGACCATTCCTTCATCTGGTCCGGCAATCCCCGCTACAACCGGGACGCCCACCGGGATTGCTGGATTAAAACCCTGGATTTTCTCAAAACTCAACTTTCTGGCTTGCATTTCCAGGATATATTATAGGATGTTCGGGCTTGGCTCGTAGCGGTATTGGCCGCCGAACGAATCACCGTGATGGTGATTCGCGGCGGAGCCTCGGAAGCCGGCCATGGACGGCCGGCGAGAATGAGCGATAGCCATGCCGGAATATCCCTGGAAAATTTTTCAGTCGTGTCTGCCGACAGGCAGGGCTGTTTTTTAGAACAACTCATAAAGCTGAGTTAAAACCTGTCTAAAACCAACAGCCTAATTT
>DQWO01000023.1 GCA_011042595.1 Pseudomonadota bacterium | reverse complement strand
GCTGAAAGAAATTTCCAGGGATGTTCCGGCATGGCTCTCGCTCATTCTCGCCGGCCGTCCATGGCCGGCTTCCGAGGCGTCCGCCGCGAATCACCATCCAGGTGATTCGTCCGGCGGCCAAAACCGCTATGAGCCAAGCCCGAACATCCTGTAATGTACCCTGGCGATGCAAGTCAGAAAGTTGAGTGTACCACAGAAGAACCATGAAAATAACCGACCGTTATACGATCAGAAACTTTCTACAGGCATTCCTGCTGGTTACCGCCATCCTGCTTTTCCTTTTCAGTTTCATCGAATTGATGGGGCAATTAAAGGATATCGGCACTGGTCATTACCAGTTAGGCAATGCCTTTAGCTACGTTATCATGACTCTCCCCCAACGCTGGCTTGATCTTCTCCCGGTCGCCACCCTGCTGGGCAGCATCATCGGTTTGGGGCTCCTTGCTGACCATAATGAACTTTTAGCCATGCAGGCCGCTGGTCTCAGACCCTGGAGAATCTGTCTGCCGATACTGGTTATCGTGATTCTTTTTATAATGATTGCGGCTATTTCTGCTGAATTTATTATCCCACCGCTGGAACAACAGGCCCGAACCCAGCGACTACTGGCGCTTTCCGACACCGGCATGATTATGACTAAAGATGAATTCTGGATTCGACAGGGAAACAACATAATTCGGATAGGAAAACCATCAACACTGGATACTATGGCCGGCATAGATATCTACGAATGCGATCAGCAGGGTCAGCTGAAATCATACCTGCACAGCCCCAAGGCTGATATTATTGACAAACAAATCTGGCGATTACAGAATGTTGAAAAGAGAGAATTCACTAAAGAAGGGATAAGCCGGCAAACTATCGCTCAACTCACACTGGATCTGTCCCTCAATGCCAAGCAACTCGGAATCCTTAATTTGCCGCCGGAAAGCCTATCACCGACAAATCTTTACCATTATATAAACATCCTGCAACAGAGGGGACAAAATGCCGATCATTACATTATGGCCCTGTGGCAAAAATTAAGCGCTCCGTTGACTACCGGGGCGATGCTGCTTTTATCTCTGCCGATGATTTTCGGGCCAATCCGTGATACTTCAGCCGGGTTACTGATCACCATTGCCATCCTGGTTGGTATTTTTGCCTACCTTATGAACAACATTATCGGTGATCTCGGCTTATTGTTCAACTTTCCCCCGTCAGTCACCGTACTCATGCCCATCGCGTTCATCCTGGTAATCAGTGCCTGGATGGCCAAAAAAAGATCATGGTAAAAGGGGCTGCCAGCTGCCACGCTCAAAAAATTTATTTTCACTGAACGAATAACGACGCCGTTTGAACTTTATCTGCCAACCCCGATCGTTATGAACAATATGGTAAAGATTATATTCTGAGCGTCGATCGGGAGTTCTGCCGATGGCCGATGCCGAAGGCACCCCAACAACAGGGATACGACCAGCCGGAGTTTCCAGAAATGAACAGGAAGCAATATGGGCATGGCCATGCAATACCAGTTCGGCTCCCTGGCGCTGCAACAATTCACAAAAATCCCGGTAATCCGTCAGCCTTTTACGCCAGCTGATGACCCCGGGAACCGGGGGATGGTGGATTAAAATCACCCTGCATTGCTGCCGCGAGCCATATTCGTTCAAAAGTGCTTCCAAATGCTGCAATTGCGCTTTACCAAGAGTCCCGGTAGCCAGAAGAGGCAGGCAGGGGTGGGCGGTGGATAAGCCAATAAAAACCACATCTCCCCGTTCACGGATAAAAGGAAATGAAATTTCCGGATTTTCACCAGGTGGATGGATACTATCGCCAACCAGGTAGGATCTCCATAAATCCTGGCCATTCTCCCAGGCTGAGGCCACATAGGCATCATGATTGCCGGGAATGGCTGTCACCCGCTCCGGTGGCCCCAGTAAACGCAAAAATTCTGCTGCCCGACGGTATTCATCCGGCAGCCCCAGATGGGTTAAGTCGCCGGTCACCGTGATATGATCCGGATGCTGGCATTTCAAATCTTTAATCAGAGCCGAAACAACCTTATCGCTATGTTCATGCCGGCGGCGCCAACGCCATGAAAGATAACCGTACAATCGTTTATTGAAAAAATCAGTCATCCGGCTGCCGGTTGGCGAAAAAAAATGAGGATCAGATAGATGGGCCAGGATAAAGTAAGGGGAATCTACAGCCTCAGCCACCATGGCTGACGGAAGTTCTTCACAACGGCACTCTTCATGCTTTACAACCATCATAAAAATCTATATAAAACAGAGTGGTTTTTTTTGCAATGATTGATGGTCTTTACAAAAAACCCTAACAGGAAAACCTTCATGTCAACCAGCGTATATATCTTCCATGAAAGTCCGGTAAAACTTTGGGGATTAACCTCCCGTGAACGTCTTGAACGCGTTTTAGCAAAAGCCAGAAAAAATGATTTTATTTCTGATCCAACGCAGGCAACAACAGATAATGTCCTTCTGTTCCGCGGTGACTATCTTTATGATGATCGGGTAATTCAAAACTTGCTGGAATCACCTGACACTATCCTGCTGACTTCAAAAGAAGGTCACGAAATTCCGGTTGCCGCCCAAGTCAAGGCTGATCTGGCTTTGCCAGTTC
>DQWO01000284.1 GCA_011042595.1 Pseudomonadota bacterium | reverse complement strand
GTTTAACCCGGTTGAACAGAAAACTATGATGGCATCTCCGAACAGTTTTTTGGCCTTGGGAGTTTCCACTTCTGCCGCCCGGTTGCGGCGCAGTTTCAGGTCGTCAACCAGGAGGACATGCCGATCTTGTTTAAAGCTGACTGATTATCCCGTAGCTTAACTAATTACCATATCATTGATTTCCCGGGTTTTGTAGAATTTTATTTCCGGCCATTTTTCCATGGTAAAGTCAAGTTTCCATTGGCTGGTGGTCAGGAAGGCCAGCGATCCTTCAGCGTCCAGGGCAAGGTTGTCACGATGTTTTTGCTTGAACGCTGCCATCATTTTAGGATCATCACATTCAATCCAGCGGGAAGTTTTATAATCAACCGATTCATAAACGGCATCGACGCTATACTCACTTTTGAGGCGTTCCATGGTAATGTCAAACTGCAAAATTCCCACGGCTCCGAGGATGTATTCATTACTTTCCAATGGTCTGAAAACCTGCACGGCGCCTTCTTCGGCCAGCTGGATAAGACCTTTTTGCAGATGTTTGATCTTCATCGGATTTTTGAGGATAACCTTTTTGAAAAATTCCGGGGCAAAATTGGGGATGCCGGAAAATTTCAGTGGTTCTTTTATGGAAAAAGTATCGCCGATCTTGATGGTTCCATGGTTGTGGATGCCGATAATATCTCCGGGATAGGCTTCGGTGATATTCTCCCGTTCATTAGCCATGAAGATAGTGGCGTTGGCAAAGGTGACCTCCTTGCCGATGCGGTGATGAAAAGCCTTCATCCCCCGGGTAAATTTTCCTGAGCAGATGCGGATAAAGGCAATCCTGTCCCGGTGAGCCGGGTCCATGTTAGCCTGGATTTTAAAGGCGAAACCTGAAAAGTCATCTTCATAGGGAGAAACTTCCCGGGTTACGGCCGCCCGGGGTCCGGGTGAGGGTGCCATTTCCACAAAGGCATCCAGCATTTCTTTGACCCCGAAATTATTGATCGCGCTACCGAAAAACACTGGGGTCTGGTTTCCCTTCAGGTAATGGTCAAGCTCGAAAGGATTTGCCGCCCCTTCAAGTAATTCAATGTCTTCCCTGAGTTCATCGGCCTGGCTGCCAAGTAATTCGTCAAGGGCTGGATCTGCCAGATCACTGATTACGATGCCTGCCTGCTTCCTGGTGTCCTGCCCGGGGGTGAAGAGATGCAATTCTTTTTTGTAGAGGTTATAGACGCCTTTGAATCGTTTACCCATGCCGATGGGCCAGGAGAGCGGGGTACACTCCACCTGCAGCTTATTTTCAATCTCATCAAGAATATCTAAAGGCGGCAATCCCTCACGGTCAAGTTTATTGATAAAAGTAATAATCGGGGTATTGCGCATCCGGCAGACTTCCATTAACTTTTCAGTCTGAGGTTCAACCCCTTTGGCGCTGTCAATTACCATCAGGGCGCTGTCCACCGCCGTCAGAACGCGATAGGTGTCTTCGGAAAAATCCTGATGTCCCGGGGTGTCCAGAAGATTTATTTCAAAATTGCGATAATTGAATTTCATTACCGAAGTGGTGATCGATATCCCCCGTTCTTTTTCGATTGCCATCCAGTCACTGGTTGCGTGTCTCTGGGCTTTTCGGGCTTTTACCGCCCCTGCCTGTTGAATGGCGCCGCAATAGAGCAGGAGTTTTTCCGTCAGGGTGGTTTTCCCCGCATCCGGATGGCTGATGATGCCGAAAGTCCGGCGTCGGTCTATTTCTTGATGATAATTAGCCATAAAAACTGAAATCTCCTGGTTGTGTGCTGTTGATCATTTTCATTTTGATTCAAACTCTGCTGAAGGCTGACTGCTGATAGCTGAAAGCATTCATCGTATCATGTGTCTTTTTTGCGCTGACAATACCCGCTTATGCAGGCGGACGGATTTTGGCGTTATTTCCACCATTTCATCATCCTTGATAAAATTGATGGCCCGTTCAAGGGCCATCCGTTTGACCGGAGTGCAAACAGTGCTTTCATCTTTGCCGGATGCCCGCATATTTGTAAGCTTTTTTTCCTTGCAGGGGTTGACGTTCAGATCTTTATCCTTGTTATATTCACCGACAATCATACCTTCGTAAACGATTTCCCCGGGGGCAATGAACAGCCGTCCCCGAGGTTCAAGGTGAAAGAGGGCATAGGCGACTGCTTTGCCCTGACGGTCAGAGACCAGGGAGCCATTGAAACGGGTAGGGAAGTCGCCGCGAAATTTTTCATAGCCGTCAAAAAGGGTGTTCATAATCCCGGTTCCCTTGGTGTCGGTAAGGAATTCATCCCGATAGCCGATCAGGGAGCGGGACGGGATGGAAAATTCGGCTCTTATCCTGCCTTTGCCGTTGTTGATCAGGTTTTTCATCCGGCCCTTTCTCTGGGAAAGTTTTTCGGTGATTACCCCGAGAAAATTTTCATTGCAATCTACGAATAATTTTTCAATTGGTTCGAGTTTTTCTCCATTTTCATATTTGAAAATCACTTTTGGGCGGCCAACACATAATTCAAAGCCTTCTCTTCTCATGGTTTCGATCAGGATGGCCATCTGGAATTCTCCCCGACCCTTAACGATAAAATGATCCCGATCATCTGTCTGTTCAAGCTTGATGGCCACATTTTGCAG
>DQWO01000017.1 GCA_011042595.1 Pseudomonadota bacterium | reverse complement strand
TTGGCTCATAGCGGCATTGGGTGCCGAACGAATCACCACGACGGTGATTCGCGGCACACACCTCGGAGCGGCACACGATGTGACGCGAGAATGAGCGAGAGCCATGCCGGAACATCCTGATACTTTAATTTGGGTTGCGGGCGTCAAGCCCGCCTTAACTGAAAATACGTCAAAATTCATCCCAGGCCCAGGACATCCTGCATATCATACAATCCGGGTTGTTGATCCATTACCCACAATGCGGCCCGCAAGGCTCCCCGAGCAAAGGTGTCACGGGAATGGGCCCGGTGGACAATCTCCAGGCGTTCACCCAGACCACCAAACATCACCAGGTGATCACCGACAATATCCCCGGCCCGCAAAGTCTGCATACCTATCTCTTCCCGGGTCCTCTCTCCGGTAAACCCCCGGCGTTCAAAGACCGCTACTTCCTGATAATCACGCTGCAGCGCCTCAGCAACAATTTCACCCAAACGCACGGCTGTACCGCTTGGAGCATCCTTTTTCAGCCGGTGATGGGCTTCGAGAATTTCAACATCATAGTCATCACCCAATATTTTTGCCACCTCAGCAACCACTTTGAACAACACATTAACACCAACGCTCATGTTAGGAGCCAAAACCACCGGAATCTGAGCCGCAAGTGCCCTGACCTGCTCCCGCTCTTCAACCGTCATTCCCGTGGTTCCGATGACCATCGGAACCTGATACTCGACCGCTATTTTCAGGTTGGCCAGGGTTGCCGGCGGAGTGGTGAATTCAATCAGCACATCACTTTCAGCAAATGGCAGGTCGCTGACTAAACCGGCAATCGGGATCCCGAGATTTCCAACCCCGGCAATTTCACCGGCATCCTGACCAACAAGCGGATTCCCGGCATACTCCAAAGCTCCAGACAAGACCACTTGTTCGTGTTCATGAATTACCGAAATAATCCGGCGACCCATCCTTCCTGCAGCCCCGAAAACCATTATTTTAGCCATTATTTCTCCTTTACCCGACTCAGGGTGGCAACCCGGCATAAACGTTGAAAATAACCTTATATTTATATCCAATAAGCACCATTTTAGTCAATCAAAAAAGCAGATTTACGGCTGCTGTTTTACCTGCCTCGAAGATGAAACTTTTGCTATACCATCACTTTTATGACTTCTTTAGTACCTTACTCTTGAAAGGCTGTCACTCTTTTCAGTACCCCCTTGAGGGGTATAAAAAACAAGAAATTGTCGGGAATACATTCAGGATGTTCGAGCTTGGCTCATAGCGGTATTGGCCGCCGAACGAATCACACGATGTGATTCGTGGCGGACGCCTCGGAAGCCGGCCATGGACGGCCGGCGAGAATGAGCGAGAGCCATGCCGGAATATCCTGATACCTTAATTTGGGTTGCGGGCGTTAAGCCCGCGTTAGGTTTCATAGCAACCTTTTCAACATTGACAGACTACGAAACAAACCGTTATGATGGACAAAAATCAATATCATCCTTCTTTCGAGGTAAAAGATTATGCTGGAAACCCGCCACCTGCAGGTATTCATGGCCATTTGGGAGTTACACAGTTTCAGTAAGGCAGCCGAGAAAATCAACCTGACCCAACCCACGGTCAGTGGTCATATTAAAACCCTGGAAGCAATCCTGGGCATCGAATTATTTAACCGGTCAACAAGGGATGTCAGTCCCACCAAAGCCGGTGAACTTTTCCATTCCTATGCCCGGCGGATTCTCAATCTCATGGCCCAGGCGGAACAGGAGATGGACCTTTTTATCGGTCGGGAAAAGGGCACTCTGGAAATCGGTGGCAGCAATATCCCCGGTGAATACATTCTCCCTCCGGCCATTGGCCAATTTAAAAAAGGTCGGCCCATCATCAAGCTTACACTCAAAATTGGAGATACCAGGGAAATTGTGACCGCGGTAGGCGAAGGGCAGCTGGAACTGGGAATGGTGGGAGCAGTCATTGAACGTCCGGACATTATTTTTGAAGCCTGTCTGGTGGCTGAATTGCTGTTGGTAGCCCCGCCAGACAGCCCTTTAGCCGGCAAAGAGCAGGTCAAAATGGCTGAATTAACCAATTACCCATTTATCATGCGGGAAAAGGGTTCTGGAACCAGAAAGACCATTGAGAAAGCCCTGGAACAGGCGGGAGACCTTCTTCAATCGTACAATTTATCGATTATCGCCGAAATGGGCAGCACGGAGGCAATACGACAGGCAGTAAAAGCGGGGGTCGGATGTTCCATCATCTCCCGGCGGGCGGTGCAGAAAGATGTGGAATTAGGCCTCATGAGCGCGTCTTCACTACCCGAGCTCAATCTTAAACGGCAATTTTATCTTATTTTACCAAAACAACGGCGAATCTCACCGCTGGCCGAGGAATTTCGCCAATTCATGCAGCAGAACTGTCAGCAAGAGCCCAGCCTACAGAAATAATGTTCCGCAAGACCATGGCAACGACCACGTTTCTGGGAACTAATGGCTTAAGTGCCTTACCCCTGAAAGGCTGTCTCTCTTTTCAGTACCCCCTTTAGTGGTATAAAAAACAAGCAATTGTTGGAAATACATTCAGGATGTTCGGGCTTGGCTCATAGCGGCATTGGGTGCCGAACGAATCACCACGACGGTGATTCGCGGCACA
>DQWO01000124.1 GCA_011042595.1 Pseudomonadota bacterium | reverse complement strand
CAATACCGCTATGAGCCAAGCCCGAACATCCTGTAATGTATTCTTGGCAATGCAAATCAGAAAGTTGAGGTTCCTGGAACCCATGATTGTGACCGCTAAATGATTGCCATTCAGCAACTAACCAAAACATACGGCCATATCCAGGCCCTTTCCGGCGTTGATTTGTCAGTGCAAAAGGGTGAACTGTTCGCGCTATTGGGTCCCAATGGGGCCGGTAAAACGACCATGGTCCGGATTATGACCGGTCTGACCAGGGCTGATTCAGGGACTGTATTGCTCAATGATACGGATATCAGCAGACATCCGACTGACGCGAAGCGTCAGGTTGGGCTGGTTCCCCAGGTGCTGAATCTTGATACCGAATTGACGGTCTATCGCAACCTGGATCTTCATGGCCGTTTTTTTTCTCTGCCCCGTGATCAGCGCCGGGAGCGGATTGAAGAATTATTGGCTTATGTTGAGCTGTCTGATCGAGCCCAGACGCTGGTGAAGCATTTATCGGGAGGAATGAAGCGTCGATTGCTCATTGTCCGGGCCATGATGCATCAGCCCCGGATCCTTTTCATGGATGAACCGACGGTGGGATTGGACGCAGCCATCAGACGGCGGGTCTGGTCGATCATCCGGCGGATTCAAAATGAAGGGACAACGATTTTTCTGACTACCCATTATATTGAGGAAGCGGAATACCTGGCCGGCCGGGTGGCTTTTATTGACCGGGGACAGATCGTTGCCATTGATCAGCCGGCAACTCTGGTGCGGCGAATGGGCAGCTGGGCCGTAGACCGCCTGGTTGACAATGAATTGCAGACCGAATGTTTCCCTGATCGGGCCGCCGCCAAACAGGCTGCTGCCGATTTTCCCGGACGGGTGACCATAAGAAGGGTTAACCTGGAGGATGTCTTTCTTGATTTAACCGGCCGCAAGGTGGTTGAGGAATGAAGTTGCGGGAAAAATACACCATTTCAATGTTGGCCGGCAGTTGGGCGATCTTTCTGCGGGAAATGCTGATCCTCGGCAGCCGGGGGAAAAAAGTATTTTTTTCCATGGCCGTTTCGCCAAGCCTTTACCTGGTGGCTTTTGGACTTGGTGTTGGCCGCAATATGCAGGTGGGCGGCCATCCATACCTTGAATTTCTGATTCCCGGTCTGGTGGCCATGGGGACTATGAATCAGTCATTCGGGATTGCCGGAGAAATCAATATTGCCCGTTTTTACTGGCGGATATTTGAAGAATTTCAGGCCTCTCCCATTTCCGACCTGGCTTATGTGATTGGCGAAGTGATGGCCGGGATGGCTAAAGCCTTGATTTCAGTCATTATTGTTATTCTGCTTTCAGGTTTGTTCGGGGTGCAGCTTCACTTCCTGAACCCGATCTTCTGGTTGGGTATTTTTCTGAATTCTTTTGTTTTTGCCTCCATGGCCGTGATGGCGGCCATGTTGGTGAAATCACATGCCGACCAGGCCATGTTGTTTAATTTCGTTATCACCCCGATGGCTTTTCTGGGGGGGACCTTTTTCCCGGTGGACAAGATGCCATCCTGGGTCCAGATGTTCCTGCAGGTGCTGCCTTTGACTCATGCTTCCCGTCTGATCCGCAGCGGGGCCTATGGTCAGCCAGTGGAGCTTTTGCCAATCCTGGTTTTACTCGTCATCGGTATAGTTTTTTTTCTGCTGGCGCATCGTTCCGTCTGCCGGGCCCGGGATTAGCCATAAGGATATATGGTGTGTTTAACTTGAAATATGGGGGAATTAATGGATCATAAACGGGTCATTCTGGGAACCGCCGGCCACGTTGATCATGGTAAAACCACTTTGGTGAAGGCCTTGACCGGCACGGATACCGATCGCTTGATTGAAGAGAAGAAACGGGGCATAACCATTGAACTGGGTTTTGCCCATCTGGACCTTCCCGATGGCCAGTCACTGGGGATTATTGATGTTCCCGGCCATGAGCGTTTTATTAAAAACATGGTTGCCGGCGTCGCCGGTATTGACCTGGTGGCCCTGGTGATTGCCGCCGATGAAGGGGTGATGCCCCAGACCCGTGAGCATCTGGATATTTGCCGTTTACTGGGGGTGAAGCAGGGATTGGTGATCATGACCAAAACGGATATGGTCGATGATGAATGGCGGGAACTGGTTGTTGATGATATCAGAAAATTTCTGCATGGAACTTTTCTGGATGAGGTGCCGATCATCCCGGTTTCTGCTACTACGGGTGAAGGTATTGAAGAATTATTGCAGGAATTGATGCGGCTGGCGGCCGAAACTGTTGCCCGGCCGATTGCCGGCCCTTTTCGGTTGCCTGTTGATCGGGCTTTTGTGATGAAAGGTTTTGGTTCGGTGGTAACCGGGACCACGCTGTCCGGCTCGGTTAATGTTGGTGATCAGGTGGAATTGCTGCCAGCCGGCCTGGCCAGTCGGGTGCGGGGCATTCAAACCTATGACAGCATCAGAGAAACCGCTGCCGCCGGTGAACGGACGGCGGTCAATCTGCAGGGTCTGGAAAAATCACAGATTGTTCGGGGAGAAATTCTGGTTCATCCTGATACGGTACAAACAACATCCATGATTGATATTTTTTATAACCATCTGCCCGGGGCTTCCAATCCCCTGAAACCACGAAGCAAAATGATGGT
>DQWO01000186.1 GCA_011042595.1 Pseudomonadota bacterium | reverse complement strand
TTCAGTACCCCCTTGAGGGGTATAAAAAACAAGAAATTGTCGGGAATAGATTCAGGATGTTCGGGCTTGGCTCATAGCGGCATTGGGTGCCGAACGAATCACCACGACGGTGATTCGCGGCACCCACCTCGGAACGGCACACGATATGCCGCGAGAATGAGCGAGAGCCATGCCGGAACATCCTGATATCTTAATTTGGGTTGCGGGCGTTAGCCCGCCTTAGCTCTCTATTAATTGCTTCGCAAAAACTCTATTCCATTATGCCGAGGGGATAAAAGAAGAATGAAAGAAGAAGTCAGATATAGGGAATCGCATTTGCGAAGTATCCTGAAAGCATTTTCATGGCGTATTGTCGCGACATGCACAACCTTTGCAATTGTTTATCTGGTGACGGGCAGGACCGCTGTTGCCATTTCAATTGCCGGTATTGAGGTTATCGTTAAAATGGTGGTTTACTATTTTCACGAGAGAGCCTGGCAATTGCTGCCTCGGGGAACAATAAGGAAATTGCTTAAGAAAAAACAGGAATAACTCATCCCATGATCAGGTAATAAATGAAAAAACCGGAATTACTGGCACCGGCCGGGAACCTTGAAGCTTTTTTTGCCGCCCTGGATGCTGGGGCTGATGCCATCTATCTGGGGGGAAAAGAATTCGGTGCCCGCCAGCGGGCCAAAAATTTTTCCCATTTCGAACTGGAGCGTCTGGTACCCTATGCTCACCGTCAGGGAGTCAAAATCTATGTGACGGTTAATACCCTGCTGAAAGAGCAGGAGATTGCTTCATTGTATCGTTTCTTAAGCGTGCTGCAGGATCTTGAGGTAGATGCGGTTATTGTTCAGGATCCCGGAATCATCCATATTGTCCGCCGCGATTTTCCTCGGCTGCCGGTTCACGTATCAACCCAACTGAGTATTCATAACGCGAATGGGGTTCAGGCTGCTGCCGGCCTGGGTTGTAAACGGGTGGTGCTGGCCCGGGAACTTTCTCTGGCTGAAATTTCCGCGGTTTCTCAACAAACTGAAACAGAACTGGAAGTTTTTGTTTTCGGGGCGTTATGCTTATCCATTGCCGGGCAGTGTCAGCTCAGCAGTTTTCTTGGTGGCCAGAGTGGCAATCGGGGTCGCTGTACCCAGCCTTGTCGGCGTTTGTATACCCAGGGTAGCCAGTCGGGATATTATCTCTCGCCATCAGATTACAATGCTTTGGAATTTCTGCCTCAATTAATGGATTTGGAAGTTGCTTCCTGCAAAATTGAAGGTCGGCTGAAAAGTTCCCAGTATGTGGGCCAGGTTACCTCAGTTTTCCGCCAGGCCATCGACCTGATTGCTCGAGACGGCGATCTGGAGCCTGAAAAATGCCGGGAATTGAACGGTCAGTTACAATCAGCATATTCCCGTCCCTTAACCAGTGCCAATCTTTCCGGTACATATACCAATTCTATTATCCAGCTTCATCAGCACGGCAGTATGGGAACCCGGGTAGGTACGGTCGTGGCCGTGAATGGACATAGTGTACGGGTGCGTATCAGCAGGAGCTTTTCTTCAGGTGACCGGATAAAGGTGGTCAGTCCTCAGGGCGATGGGCGCAAGAACGCCTTTACCGTAAAGGAGATTCGTTCGGTGCCGGAGAAAGGCCATAAACAGGAGAACTTTACCGAAGTATGGCTGGATGTACCGGTTCAATGCCGACAAGGTGATGTCCTGGTGAAGGTGGGGAGTAAGGATTATTACAGCAGCCGGGGAGCGAAATACTGGCTGGAAAAATTAAAACGTGAGGTAGAACCTTCAGCACGACGGCGAAAAAAAGTCATTCACTATGTTCCCGCTCGGCTGACAGCTCCTTTGCCGTCAGGGATGACGGTTGCCGAAACCGCATCCGATCTGTTGTCCTGGCAGCTGAAGGTGTCATCCTGGGAAAACTTCCAGCGTTTTTCCCGGGAGCGTGGTTATGATCTGGTGGTTGAATTGAATCGCCAGATCATGCATCGGCTGGCGGGCCATGAACGAAAAGTTTTTCAGCGCCATCCCCGTTTGATCTGGAGCCTGCCGGCGATTCATTTTCCTGGTAGTAAACAGCGACTGGCCGGGCAAGTTAAACGGCTTTTGAACGCCGGTTTCAGACGTTTTCAACTTAACAATCTCGGACAGGTTCAGCTATTTGACCGTTGTAATGAGCATGAACTCATGCTTTCTACCGGCATCCACCTGCCGGCGACAAACCTGGCTGCTGTCATTGCCTATCGGGCTATGGGATTTACGGCCGTTCTTTTGTCCCCGGAAATGGATCGTGAAAGTATGGAAATGGTATGTAAACGGGCACCGGCCGGGGTGAAATTGGCTTTGCTGATCTTTGCTTTTTTGCCCCTGCTTCCTACCCGCATGCCGTTGCCGGTTACCCGGAAGAAGGTGCCTTTAATCTCTCCCCATGGTGAGCAGTTGTTTCCCTTTTTTCGTGATGGGTTGACCTATTTGATTCCCGGCCAACCATTTTCACTGGCTGACAATCTTTCTCGACTTCCCGGGGCTGATATGATGACCAGGGTAATCGATTTTTCCTTCTATCCTCCCGGTTTTACTCCTGCTTCCCTGTTGGCTAAAATTCGCCAGGGGAAATTGATTCCTCAGAGAACATTATTCAAT
>DQWO01000026.1 GCA_011042595.1 Pseudomonadota bacterium | reverse complement strand
TTGAACATAATCCCTTTAATCCCTACCTTTCATTCACCATCTCGGCAGCCGCCGGCAGCGGCAAAACCCACCAGCTGTCCGGCAGCTATCTACACCTGGAAGCAGCCGGTGCCCGGCCCGAAGGGATATTGTGCTGTACCTTTACCAACAAAGCCGCCGAAGAAATGAAGAATCGGATTATTGACAATGCCTTTCAATTGTTTACGGATCCAACCACCGGGCAGAACTTCGACCGTGACATGCGAGAGTGGGTCGAAAAAACAACGGTGGCAGCAGGGAAACCCCGTTCAGCAACTGAAACTGCCCGCCTGATCCTGGAGTCCAGCGAAACCGTGCGAGTGGAAACCATTGACGCCTTTTTTTCCTCTCTGGCGCGCCAGTACGCCCCGGAGCTGGGAATCTCCCCGGAAGCAACCATTGCCGATCAGCTGACGGTCAGGGAACTGCAGCAACACGCCTGGCATGAGCTTAACCGGAATATTTACCAGAATGCAGACCTGCAAAAAGAATTTGAGGACTACCTGCGGCTCAGCAAGGGCCGTGGCGCCTGGCTGATCCGAGGGTATATCGAACAACTGCACCGCCAGCGGGCTGAGCTTGAAGCTTATGACTTCACCCCGGACAGAGCCCTGGAAAAGCTCAAGCTGCCGGAGCTTTCCATTGAAACCGCCACCAGGGATTTTTACCGGGAAGTCATCATCGCCCTGACCAACCTGCTGGAAAACCCGGTTTTTCTACCTTATCAAGAAAGATTCGGCGGGTCGCTAAGGACAGCGATTGAATCATTAAGACATAACCGGCCTCTGGCTGAAATCACCGCCATGCTTTACCAGGATAAGTTGCTGAAAAAGATTGATTTTGGCAGCTATCACTGCCCTGACAACTTCGCCATCAGCAAACAGAAGCTGGGACGGGTGGACATAAAAGCCCATATTGATGACCTCAATGAGCAGTTAGCTGCCGCCCTGAGACCTTATCGCCAGGCATTACTGGTTCCCGGCTACAATCACACCATCACCATGCTGACCACCCTCTACCGTCACTATGCAGACATTTACGAAGGCTTGAAACAACGGCTGAAACTACTGGAATTTACCGATCTGGGGCTGGCCGCCCTGCGCCTGTGGCGGGATCAACGCTGGAGCGGTATCCGCTTTCACCTGCTTTCAGGTATCCGCCACCTGCTGCTGGATGAATTTCAGGATACCTCCCGCCTCCAGTGGGAAGTCTTCCGCCTGCTGCTTGGGGATGCCCTGCTGGCCGGGGAAAGCATTTTTACTGATTTTTCCCTGTTTATGGTCGGGGATGAGAAACAATCAATTTATGGCTTTCGCAACGCCGATTATCGGGTCCTGGACGACGCCGGCAGGCTGGTCACCCGGCACCCCCGGGTAATCGGCCATCCCTTGAATGAATCATTTCGTTCCTCAACCCTGATCCTCGATTTTGTCAACCGGGTATTTGGCCGCCTCAACAAAGTTCATCAGGAAGAAGTCATTCCTTTTCAAACCCATAGCCGCCACCCGGAAGCCTGGCCCCTGAACGGCGGCTCCATCAATCTTTATCCACCGTTTTGCGACCGCAAGGAAGATGAGGAAGGCGCTGCCCACTACGGCCTGCTTGATGAAGCCGCGTTCGTGGCTAATACCATTTCCCGGCTGCTGGAAGATCCCCGGCCACTGATCCGAACGATGGAAAATGGCAGTATTGTCCAGCGACGGGTACGGCCTGAAGATATTACCGTCCTCTACCGCAAGCGCAAAGGTGTCAATCTGCTGCTGGATGGGTTATGTCAACGGCAGATACCGGTAGTCAGGGATGATGAAGGTGGTTTTTTTCAGCAGCCGGAAATCCGTGATTGTCTAGCCCTGGTTTCCCTGCTGGCCGATCAGGGTGATGAACTGGCCCTGCTGCGTCTGCTGCGCTCTCCCTTGAGCCAGCTGCCGGCCACTGCTTTCTATGAGCTGCTGGAACAAAGGCTGACAAATCATGAGGGTAATCTTATTGATCAATACCTGGCCGGTAGTGATGATTCATCGCTGGCCAAAGCCCTGACGGCCACCGTCATCCAGAACCATGGGCTGCCACTAGGGCAGCGATTTGCCCTGTTTCTGGAAATCACCGCCGCCCATAGAATGTACCAGACCCGGGCAGACGACCAGACCCCGGCCGCCAACCTGGACCGCTTTCTCTCTTTACTCAGTAACAGCGGCTATCGCTCGGCTATCGAAGCCCGAACCCATTTACAGAAACTCAGCGAAGCGGACGAGCTGAGCGGATCTCTGGGACAGCGGCAAAATGCCGTCCGTCTGATGACCATTCATCGGGCCAAAGGGTTGCAAAGCGAAATAATTTTTTTCTTCAATGCCGGAGCCAAGATGCGACAGGATGCCGGCATTATCATCAATCGGAGCAGTTCACGGGATCGTTTTCCTCTGCTCTTCCTGCCCCGGGCCAAAGATGACCTGCCACCGGTAGATTTTCTCGAAGAAATGAAAGCTATCAACCAGCAGGAAAGCTTCCGCGAAGAAATCCGGGTTCTTTATGTTGCCCTCACCCGGGCTACCCAACACCTTTTCATCACCGCCAACACCAGGAAAGCGGATGAAATACCAGCAGTCATCACCATCATGGAGCAAGCCC
>DQWO01000037.1 GCA_011042595.1 Pseudomonadota bacterium | reverse complement strand
GGAATGATATAAGCACCCCCCAGCAGGCCTCCCCAGGAAACATAATCTCCCGCTTTTTTCCCGGGTACCGGGATCAATCGTACCGCGGTTGTTTTGTTGTTCATCACCCCGATGGCCAGCTCATCAGCAATAATCGCCGAAATAGTGGTGGTTTTGGTATCACCGGGAACCGCAATCATATCAAGCCCCACCGAGCAAACTGTAGTCATCGCTTCCAGTTTATCTATCCCCAAAGTTCCAGCCTTCACCGCCTCCGCCAGTCCAACATCCTCACTAACAGGGATAAAAGCCCCACTCAAACCGCCCACATGCGATGAAGCCATCATGCCGCCTTTTTTTACCGCATCTGTCAGCAGGGCCAGAGCTGCGGTTGAACCATGGGTCCCTACTCGTTCAAGCCCCATGGCCTCTAATATACGACCAACACTATCCCCCACCGCTGTAGTCGGGGCTAAAGAAACATCAATGGAGCCAAAGCGGACACCGAGACTGCGAGCCAATTCCTGCCCAATGAGTTCCCCGGCCCGGGTTATTTTAAAAGCGGTCTTTTTGATCGCTTCCGCCACCTCATCCAGGGCTAGATCCCGGGGCAAGCCGGCAACAACCCGTCGCAATACCCCCGGACCGGAAATCCCGACGTTTATAATATTATCAGCTTCCTGCAGACCGTGATAGCCACCAGCCATAAACGGATTATCGCTGACCGGATTGGCAAATACGACAAATTTAGCCGCACCTATGGCCTTATCGCTGTTCATGGCCAGATCCCGGATAATACCGCCAACTTTAGCCACCGCCCGCATATTAATGCCGGCCTTACTGGATGCCAGGCTGAAAAACCCGCAAACTTTTTTTGTTTCACCCAATGCAGCAGGAATAGCATCCATTAATGTTTGATCGGCATAGGTCATACCTTTTTCACAAAATCCACCATAACCACCCAGAAAATCAACCCCAACTTCGCCGGCGCAACTATCGAGAAGCTGAGCATAGGCTACACAACGATCCCGATCCTGTTCGGCCGCCCCGGTCAGGGCACCGGCCAGCACCACTGCGGCCGGGGTTATGGTAATCCGCCGGTTGATGATGGGAATGCCATAATAAGACTGGATTTTTTCTGCCCGCTTGACAAAGTGGCGGGCGGTTGCCAGAATCTTTTTTTCCGTTCGTCGGCAGAGGATGGCAAAATCATCAGAAACACAGGGCAGTAAATTAATTCCCAGGGTAACTGCCCGGATATCAAAGTGCTCCTTCTCCGTCATTCTATACGTTTCGTAAACTTCTTCTAAAGAGATTGTCTGTGGCATAAAAACCTATTTCCTCACACTCGATGCATAACTTCAAAAATTTTATGATGCTGAATCTGGATGGAAAGGCCGATTTCAGCCCCCAATTTTTCCAGCTTCGGCCCCACGACGCCAACATCACTGCGGGCATCAGCCATATCCACCAGCATGGTCATAACAAAAACACCCTGCATGATTTTCTGGTTAATATCCTCGATATTGATATTTTCTTTCCAGAGAAAATCCGATACCCGGGCCACGATACCGGTATGATCCTGGCCAACAACCAACACTATCGCCAAGTTTTTTTCTTCACTTTTCATCGCACAATTCCTTCTAAGCTTTTGTCCCCTCTGCAAACCTCCAGACGATGGAAGCCTGAGAAGCAACGTCCTTAAGGGTGGAGAATAATTTACCTACCAGTTCCCGCCTGGCCTCATAATCCCGCCCGGGAAACAAAGATGCGGACTGGGCGGGAATGGAGAAAAAGTCACGCAGAAACTCAAGATCAAATGGCCGTATCCATTGGTGATGACAAACATGATGGCAATACTGCCCTAAAGCACTGGATGCTTTCTGGTAATCGGTAATCACCCGAAAACGTGGAAGCGGTTCTTCCAGACGTTGGAAAGCCACAGCAAACAAATCATCACCAGCTGGATTGGTCAAATGGGGATAAAAGGAAAAGGCTATTTTACCTCCCGGCAACAAACATGCTGCCGCTTCTCTGAGACTACGCTCCACATCCGGAAAAATGAAAATCGAAGCATTGTAAAGGACATAATCATAACGCTGATCACCAACGATCTCAGCCAATTGCTCCCCATCTCCCAGCACCAGACAAACTTCCTGGTTTGAGACATGCAAGGCCTGGCCAGCTGCCACCATCCTGGCAGACAGGTCAAGCCCCATTACCTGGCAGGAAAATTGTTCATGCAGGGCCAGAGCGGAAATACCATTGCCACAACCAACATCCAGCACTCTGCTTCCAGGCTGCAAACCAATTTTCTCCGCCAGCTGGACGGTAAGATCATAGAAGAAATGATGTTTCTCTTCAAAGTCCTGATAAATCCGATAACTTTGATCAAAGTTATCAGCTACCCGTTGTTTTACTTTACGTTGAAACCTTTCAGGACCCATTATGGTTCTCCAAACTCAAGCTGAATGCCACCGTGAATAGTTACAAATATTTAAAAACCAAGGCGGGCTTAATGCCCGCAACCCAAAACAAAATGATTTTTTACCACAGAGATCACAGAGAAATAACCTGTTAATTTTCCTTCGTGTTCTCTGTGTTCTCTGTGTTCTCTGTGTTCTCTGTGTTCTCTGTGTTCTCTGTGTTCTCTGTGTTCTCTGTGTTCTC
>DQWO01000233.1 GCA_011042595.1 Pseudomonadota bacterium | reverse complement strand
TCGGCCCGGAAAGTCCGGCATCGGCTACGGTGGCCAGGGCCACCAGTTTTTCCTGCTCCGGATCAATTCTGAACAGGGTTACCCCCTGGGTATTTCGACCGATAACCGATATTTCCGCCACCCGGGTCCGGGTAATTTTACCGGCATCGGTTATCAGCATGATCTGGTCGGCATCGGTAACTTTCAACACCCCCACCACCTTGCCATTGCGCGGCGTGGTTTTGATGGTAATCACTCCCTTGCCACCCCGTGAGCGCAGGGGATAATCCTCGATACTGGTCCGTTTGCCAAAACCGTTTTCGGTCACACTTAAGACCGTTCCCCCATCAGCGCTGAACACTTCCATGGAAACCACGTAATCCCCGTCATTCATCCGGCAACCGATAACCCCGCGGGCCAGCCGACCCATGCTGCGCACCTGGGTGGCGGGAAAACGGATAGCCTGTCCATGGTTGGTACTCAAAAAGATTTCATCATCGTCACGACACACTTTCACCGCGATCAACTGATCATTATCTCCCAGGGTAACACAGCGAATCCCGTTGCTGCGAATTTTTTCCAGGGCATTCATTTCCAACTTTTTCACATAACCGCAATGGGTCGCCATCATCACATAGCAATCTTCCTGAAACTGCCGGGCTGACAAAACGGTGGTTACCAACTCATCTTTTTCCAGTTTCAGCAAATTCACTAAAGCCTTGCCCCGGGCCGCCGGGCCACTTGCGGGAATTTCAAACGTTTTCAAGCTGAAAGCCCGACCCCGGTTGGTAAAAAAGAGCATGTAATCATGGGTGGAAGCCACAAACATCTGGCTGACAAAATCATCCTCCTTGGTTTCCATTCCCATCCGGCCGCCGGCACCCCGATGATAACTTCTATAGGTGGAGATGGGGGTCCGCTTTGCATATCCCATGCGAGAGATGGTGACCACCATATCTTCCTCAATAATGAGATCTTCCAACTGGAAATCGGTACTTTGATCAACAATTTCACTGCGCCGCTCATCACCGTAAATCTTTTTGATCTCCTGCAGTTCTTCAACAATCAATGACCGAACCAGAGCATCACTTGCCAAAATCGCTTCCAGCCTGGCAATCAGCTCCACCACAGCATTGTATTCATCAATAATTTTCTGCTGTTCAAGACCGGTCAACCGCTGCAACTTCATGTCCAGAATAGCTTGGGCCTGACGAGTGGAAAACTGAAACTGCTGCATCAAATCCTCTCTGGCCTGGGCCGGAGCCTTGGAGCGACGGATAAGGGCAATAATCTCATCCAGATGTTCCAGGGCGATTTTCAGTCCAGCCAGAATATGCAGCCGATCCCGGGCCTTATCCAACTCAAATTTTGTCCGGCGACGAATAACCTCCTGTCGATGGCTGACAAAATGAGTCAGCATATTTTTCAAGGTCAGGGTTACCGGTTGCCGGTTGACAATCGCCAGCAGAATGATACCAAAGGAGGTCTGCATCTGGGTGTGTTTATAGAGCTGGTTTAACACAACCTGATACTGGGCATCACGCTTCAGTTCAAAGACAATCCGCATCCCCTCTCGGTCTGATTCATCCCGAAGATCACTGATCCCCTCAAGTTTTTTATGCCGCACCAACTGGGCCACTTTTTCCAACAGCCTGGCCTTATTCACCTGATAGGGAATTTCCGTGACAATAATGCTTTCCCGATTGTTTTTCTTCTGGGTTTCAACATGGGCTTTGGCCCGCAGACGAATAATTCCCCTGCCGGTTTTATAGGCAGAGATAATACCTTCGCGACCATTAATGGAACCACCGGTGGGAAAATCGGGCCCGGGAATATATGTCATCAGTTCATCAACAGTAATATCCGGATTGCCGATATAGGCCACCAGGCCATCGATAACCTCGGTCAGATTGTGCGGTGGAATATTGGTGGCCATGCCGACGGCAATGCCGGAAGAACCATTCACCATTAGATTGGGAAACCGGGAAGGAAGAACAACCGGTTCCGCCAGCGATTCATCGTAATTCGGCACAAAATCTACCGTATTTTTATCAATGTCAGCCAGCATTTCCGAAGAAAGCCTGGCCATCCTCACCTCAGTATAACGCATGGCGGCCGGGGAATCACCATCAACCGAGCCAAAGTTCCCCTGGCCGTCAATCAGGGGATAGCGAAGGGAAAAATCCTGGGCGAGCCGGACAATGGTATCATAAACCGCCGTATCTCCGTGGGGGTGATATTTACCGATGACATCACCAACCACCCGGGCGGATTTCTTGTAGGATTTATTCCAGGCATTGCCAAGATCATGCATGGCAAACAAAACCCGACGATGCACGGGCTTGAGCCCATCCCGAACATCCGGCAGTGCCCGGCCGATAATGACGCTCATGGCATAATCAAGGTACGATTTTTTCATTTCGTCCTCAATATTGATTGGAACCGGTACTTCCCTGAAAAACTCCATTTGATCCATAATTATCAATCCTTAATTCTTAAACCGGCAACGCCGGAACTAAAAAGGTTTTAGTACCTTACTCCTGAAAGGCTGTCAAAAAAAACAAGAAATTGTCGTAAATACATTCAGGATGTTCGGGCTTGGCTCATAGCGGCATTGGGTGCCGAACGAATCACCACGACGGTGATTCGCGGCACACACCTCGGAGCGGCACACGATG
>DQWO01000109.1 GCA_011042595.1 Pseudomonadota bacterium | reverse complement strand
GTTATTTCACCAACTTGAAGGTTACGATAAAGAATCGGCGCGGCGATGGCAAAAGATTTCGAATTTTCCGAAACCAGGGTAAACTTCTTGCCCGCGGGTAGGATTTCATCGGTAGGAGGAGCTTCCTGGGCAACGAAATAGTCCTTATAGATGCCGTCACCTGGCTCATAAGCAATATAGACACCCTTCAACAAGGTATCCAGATGGCGTATTCTGTTGACTGAAATCTCAGGTTTAACGATCCAGAAACGGCTTCCTTCACGTAAGATGTATTCGGCCCGTGGGTCGATATTGATATGGGCTATAATGATCTGTTTTTCTTCATCAAAAGTTATATCGGTAACGACTCCGGCCTTGAAGCCTCGGTGTACTACTTGGGTTGTGTCAGCTTCAATACCTTGGGCACTGGGTATTTGCAACGTCATTTTGAGACCAAATTCAGCCTCGTCGAAATCTCCATACAGAGGGTAAACGCGGCCATTTTCTGCGGCCGGGCTCATGACCTGATATTCTGGAGTATAGAGACTGATGCCGCCATAGACTAAAGTCGCCAGGCTCTCCATGCGGAATTTAAAACCCGAAAGTCCGCCTTTAAAACTGATGCCGCTGCTGTTCCAGAAACGGGTCTTGGTTTTGATCAAGTGGGTGTATTTGGGTTCGATATGAGCATCAATAACCACTCCTGGACCATTTTCATTAAGTTCATATCTTTGCACAGCACCAATCGGGATATCTTTATAGTAGATCTGGGTGTCGCGTTGAATTGAACCCAGGTTTTTAGCCGTCAGCTTTATATGGAGGCCGGGAGCATCTGGCGGAATCGGGGGGGATTCCGCCAGCCCGGTGAATTCGTGACAGAGAATCTTGGAGACCCCGCGTTGAACCCCAATATAACTGCCCGAGAGCAGGGTATCAAGACCTCGGATGCGGCCGGCTGAGACCTCCGGTTTGACGATCCAGAATTTGGTGTCATCGACCAGCCCCTTGGCCGTGACGCGATCCATCTCGATGTGTATAGAGACACTGTTAATCCCGGGGTCGACCTGGATGTCACGAACCACACCGATGGGAATGCCCTTGTAAAAAACTTTGGTTTTGCCGATCGCAATACCTTCGGCATTGGCGAAATGGACAATAATATCGATGCCGGCGTCACGATAGCTTGTGTAGAGCAGCCAGCCGCCGATCATCAAGGCGACAATCGGTAAAATCCAGATCGGCGAAATCCCACGTCTTTTTTTCAGCACCGGTTTTTCCATAGTTGATACTCTTTAAGTTAAAGGTTGATCCCATAGCAGCCGGGGGTCAAAGGTGATGGCCGCAAACATTGTACACAGTACCACCCCGGCAAAATAGGGGGCTGCCGTAGTCGCAGAGATTGAACTTAAGCTGCCGAAGTTGACCAGTACCTGAAGCAGGGCGATAACAAAGATGTCAAGCATCGACCAGCGGCCGATAAATTCAATTATGCGAAAAAGCAGAGCCTTGTGTCGCAGCCAGCTTTGCCAGCGAAAACGGATTGAGAGTAAAATCAGGATCAGGCCGATAATCTTAAACCAGGGCACCAGGATACTGGCGGTCAGGATAACCAGGCCGATGCCGTATGAACCCTCTTGAAAGAAATAGATAATGCCGTCCATAATCGTCGAAGCCTCGGTCGTGCCGAGAAAATCAACCTTCATAATCGGCAGGAAGTTGGCGGGAAAAGAGAGGATAAAGGCGGCCAGAACCAGAGCCCAAACCCGGTTGATGCTGTCCGGTTTACGCAGGTGAACCCCCGCCCCGCAACGGGGGCAGGAGTTAAGTGCATGCTCATCAATCACGGAAACCAGTTTATGGCAGTCGTGACAGATGGCCAGGCCCGCATTTTGCGCTGTTTGAAAATTAGTTTCCATTTTCTATTAAACCCCAGAACTCCGCCTTATCCATCATCACCGAAGAAGCCAGGGCCGCGCCTAAAACTCCGATAAAACAGAAAAAACCTGTGTCATAGTGGATATGGGCCATATGGTGCATTTTGACAATGGTTACGAGGATGCCGATCATATAGACCTCAAGCATACCCCATTCATCAAAGTGGATGTAGGAGCGCATTAACCAGCGCAGATAATCGGGATAACGCTTTAATTTGAGATTTAAAGTAATCAGAAAAAGCAGCGTAAGTTTGGCCAGGGGGAAGAGGATGCTGGTCAGGGCCAGAATGATGGCGACAAACCAATACTCTAAGTTCCAGGTCGAAATTACCCCGTCAATGATGTTGCCGCTGTTCTCCAGGCCCATGGTATCGAGGGTCATAATCGGCATAAACATGGCGAATGGAAAGAGCAGAAGTCCAGTCAGGCTCAGGGCCAGGGTGCGATTGACAGAATTTTTTTTCGGGGCCTTAAGCAGTTCCCCGCAACGAGGACACAGGAGTTTTTCGCCCGGCTCAACCGCTAGATGTTCGAGCAACAGGTCACAGCCGTGGCAGGCTATCACTTTACCAAGATCAAATTGATTAGCTCGGTTGATCATATCTGTCTTAATCCTTTTTCATCAATTCCTGGGCTACCTGAATACCGACCAGCCGGGCCACCAAGACTTATAGTGGACCCCAAAAACGAGACAGTGTGTTAAGGTGTGTTTCCAAGAAAAAGGAGGCACAGAATGGGCAGAATGTCTGGTTT
>DQWO01000292.1 GCA_011042595.1 Pseudomonadota bacterium | reverse complement strand
GTTAAGGAGGCTCTGAAGGCCCTGAGAATGATGGAGAGATATGATGTGGAGATTGCCGAACAGCCTGTCAGGTGGAATGATTTGGAGGGGATGGCTTATGTAACGAAGATAAGCCCCATACCTATAATGGCCGATGAAAGCGTCCATACGCCCGAAGATGTCATTAAAGTCGTGAAAATGGGGGCTGCCGACTATGTCCTGAAACCATTCATGCTGGATGAATTAAAGGTGGTTATTGAACGATGTATCAGTAACCTGGAGCTCAAGAAGGAAAATCGCCTGCTGCAGGAAGCTTATGCTAAAATGTATGAAGTCAAGAACATGAAGGAAAAGTTTCTGGCCCTGAGCAGCCACGAACTTAAAACTCCGGTAACCATACTGAAAGCCATGCTGAGTTTCATTGAGCAGAAAACCGGTCCCGAATGTGGAATAAGTGAACAACTGACCCTGATGAAAAAAACCATTGACAACCTGACCGGAACCATTACCGAAATGCACCAACTGGCCCAATCACAGGAGAGCATGATTCCCATGTATTTCCAGGAAGTTAATCTGGATGATATTATTGATGAAGTTATCCATGACATTCATCTTTTAGCTGCCAATCGCCAGCTCGAGATAACCTTTAACCGACGGGGGAGTAAAGATGGACTGATTTCCGTTGATGCTGACAAGATTCGCCGCGCCCTGTTTGAATTGATACAGAATGCGGTTAAATTCACCCCGGATGGTGGCTCAATTACCGTGAACATCCGTCGACAATCAGCGATGGGGAATGAGCCTCCGAAGTTACTCATCGATATCACCGATACCGGCATTGGCATTGCCGCTACCGACCATGAAAAGGTTTTTGAAAAATTCTATAAAATCCAGGATGTCCATACTCACCATAGTTCAGAATCTGCCTTTCTTGGCGGTGGTCTTGGTATCGGTTTATCACTGGCCAAAAACCTGGTGGAAACCCATGAAGGAAGCATCTCTCTGACCAGTGACTATGATAATGGCTCTACCTTCACCATCTCCCTGCCCTGTCGGGAAGCACATACCTCCCGGTAATTTTTATGCATACCTCCATCATGAGTGCCTCGCTGCAGGGAATTGAAGCGGTAAACATTGAAGTTGAGGTTGATGTTTCCTCCGGCCTGCCGGGAATGACCATTGTCGGCCTGGCCGACCATGCCATTCGCGAAAGCCGGGATCGGATACGGGCAGCAATAAAAAATGCTGGCTATAAATTTCCCAACCGCCGCATTACTATCAACCTGGCACCGGCACACCTGAAAAAGGAAGGAACAACCCTCGACCTTCCCATTGCCACCGGCATCCTAGCCACATCAGCCGATCAACCGGATCTGGCTTCCTGGCTGCAAAACTACCTGTTTATCGGCGAACTTTCCCTGGACGGTTCTGTCAAGCCGGTGCGGGGCTGCCTTTCTATCGCCTTGATGGCTAAAAAACATGGCTACCGGGGAATTATCCTGCCCCGCAAAAATACTACCGAAGCGGCTGCCATTGATAATATCGAAATAATCGGTATCGAGAACATTCAGGAAGTCATGCAGCTGATAACCGGAAAACTGGTTATTCAACCCTGCGAACATCAATCAATCCAGCCCCGAATCAAAGCCGTTGACAACATTGATTTTGCTGAAGTACGCGGCCAGCAGCATGCCAAGCGGGCTCTGGAAATTGCCGCCGCCGGCGGGCACAACCTGATTTTTATCGGTCCACCGGGATCCGGTAAATCCATGTTGGCCAAGCGCTTGCGCACCATTCTGCCACCCTTGAGTTTTGAAGAGGCCATAGAAACCACTATCATACACAGCGTTGCCGGCACCATACCAGATGGTGACGGCATCATCCATGAACGTCCTTTCCGCCATCCCCACCATACCATCTCCGATGCGGCCCTGGTTGGAGGCAGCAATCCACCCCGGCCGGGGGAAATCTCCCTGGCCCATCACGGGGTTCTGTTTCTGGATGAACTGCCTGAATTTCGTAAAAATGTCATAGAAATGCTCCGCCAGCCACTGGAAGATCAGCGCATTATTATTGCCCGAGCGAAGGGAAGTGCTTCCTTCCCGGCAACGTTCATTCTGATCGCGGCCATGAACCCCTGCCCCTGTGGCCATTATGGCGATGACCGCCACGAGTGTACCTGTACCATGTCCCAGATTCAGAAATACCGGGCCAAAATATCCGGACCACTGCTGGATCGCATTGATCTGCACGTTGAGGTCCCGGCGGTACCCGCCGAAGAACTGCTGACCACGAAAACCGGCGGCGAACGATCCACCATCATCCGGGAGCGGGTCACAGCGGCTAGACAGCTGCAGGAACAGCGGTTTGCCGGTAAACCGATTTACCATAATGGAGCCATGGGGGAAGCAGATATCAGAAAATTCTGTCGCCTTGACGACCGGGGGAAAAAGCTGGTGGAGCAGGCAATCAGTAAGCTGGGGCTGAGCGCTCGGGCCTACAGCCGGATTCTAAAAGTAGCCCGGACCATTGCTGATCTGGACAACTGCAAAAACATTCAGGCCAATCATCTGGCAGAGGCTATCCAATATCGCAGCCTTGACCGCCGCATGGCCCTTTGAGAACTTCATCTTCCTCGTTAGGCGGCAACCTTCGTTACTGCGGCGTACTAAAATGTACGCCTCACGCCTCAGGTTTTGCCTG
>DQWO01000053.1 GCA_011042595.1 Pseudomonadota bacterium | reverse complement strand
TTGATGAACTTATTGTGGCGGTGGCCTGCAACCAGGAAAAGAAATCTCTTTTTACGGTTTATGAACGTATGGAAATGATTCAGGAAATATTTTCTGATAATCCACAGATCAAAGTATCAACATTTGACGGGTTGTTGATCAACTATGTCCAGGAAATGAAAGCACATGCCATTATCCGTGGTTTGCGGGCGGTATCTGATTTTGAATATGAATTTCAGATGGCCTTGATGAACCGTAATCTTGCACCTTCAGTCGAAACTTTTTTTATGATGTCCAAAGATACCTATATGTATGTCAGTTCGCGGATTGTCAAAGAGCTTGCATCCCTGGGTGGGACGGTTTCCGATTTGGTACATCCCCTGGTGGAGGAAAGAATAAGGAAGAAATATCCCCTGGTTTAATTATGATGGTTTTGTAAAAACTCCATTATGGAAAAGATTGAAACATTAATAAGAAAATATGGTATTAAGTGTTAAATAATGTAGTTAGCAAGGCATATCTAAAGATAATTCTAGCCCTTTTGATGTGGAGTACCTGGGGTATTGTTATCAAAATAATGGTTATGCCCCCCTGGCAGGTGATATTTTTTTCATCATTATTTTCACTGCCGGTTCTCTTTCTGGTTGCCCGGTTTCACCCTTCAGCCGCCCAGCATCTTATTCCGGATCTCAGAGAAAACTTTTGGCAGATTCTGTTGCTGGCAATCTGTCTTTTACTTAATCTCTACTTTTATTTTTTGGCCCTGCGCCATACAACCATTGCCAACGCGGTTTTCAGCCATTATACCGCGCCGATATTTGTTGCCCTCCTGGCCCCTTTAATCCTGCATGAGAAATTTGACTGCTGGACCGGCATTGCGCTGCCTGTTTCCCTTGGCGGTCTTTTTCTGATGCTTTTCCCTCACCTGCAATTGTTACTGGATAAACAGGCGACCGGCGGTATTGCCTTCGGCATTATTTCAGGTCTGGCTTATGCGATAACCTTAATTATTGCTAAAGGGTTAACCCGGGGACTGCCGCCCATATCTATTGCCTTCTGGCAAGGGATATTTATTGTTGTTATCCTGGCCCCCATAGTTGTTGTGCAGCCACTGTCTGCACCGCCCATGGATTGGATGATATTAGTTTTATTGGGATTTATCCATTGCAGTCTAGCTCCTTTAATGTATGTTTCCGGCCTTACTACTGTCATGGCCCAGCATGTGGCCATCATTGGCTATCTGGAACCGGTCAGTACCGTCATAATGGGAATGATGTTCTTGCGGGACATTCCCTCCCTGATAACCGCATTTGGCGGAGTTTTGATTTTTGCGGCTGGTTTTCTGGTGATCTGGCAGGGAAGAACTTAAAGTAATATGATGAGTTTGAGTTGGTATTATGAATAATAAGATACATAATCAAATATGGACTTGCGCCGAAATTTCACCTGCCCTGGCATCCACTTTAGGAGCAAAATTGGGAATTTCGCCAATAATTGCCGAAATTTTTCTTCGTCGGGGAATTGATCAACCAGAAGACATTGGGCGGTTTCTCTCCCCTTCCCTGTCCCATCTTCCCGATCCCAACCTGCTTAAAGGAATGGAAAAAACGGTAAAACGACTGCTTCAGGCAATTGAACGGCATGAAAAAGTTCTGGTCTATGGTGATTATGATGTTGATGGTATTTCATCAACAGTAATTTTGGTACAGTTTTTCCGCCAGGTAGGCTTGCATGTTTTTTATCATATACCTTCGCGTTTGCAGGAAGGCTACGGCCTGAACGGTGAAACTATCCGGGAGTATGCCAAAGAGGGAGTTTCCCTTCTGGTTACGGTTGATTGCGGTATTTCCAATATTGACGAGGTGGCTTGTGCCACCAGCTTTCATATGGATACCATTATTACTGACCATCATGAACCTCCCGCTGAGCTTCCGGCTGCTTACGCTATTATTAATCCCAAGCAAGCAGACTGCCCTTATCCGGAAAAAAATCTGGCCGGAGTTGGCGTCGCTTTTAATCTGCTGGTTGCCTGTCGCCGGGCAATGCGTGAAGCTGGGATGCTGTCCGGGGAAATCAACCTGAAACGTTATCTGGATATGGTTGCTTTGGGCACTGTGGCGGATGTGATGCCGCTTACCGGAGTTAACCGGATTTTTGTAAAATATGGTTTGGAAGAAATTGCCAGTGCCCATCGTCCCGGCATTGAGGCCTTACTAACTATCAGCCGGGTAGATCGTAGTATCGGAATAACCGCCCGTGATATTGCCTTTAAACTTGCGCCCCGCCTGAATGCTGCCGGTCGGATGGATTCCGTCCATGATGCCATGGAGCTGTTGCTTACCGATGATGCTGCCGTTGCGGATGAGCAGGCATATCGGTTACAGCAGCTGAACCTGCAACGTCGCAAGGTAGAGGAAGTGATTTTTGAGGAAGTTAATGGCTGTATGGCTCAGGATCGCAATTATGGGGGTAAACATGTTACCGTTTTGGCGTCAACCAATTGGCATGAAGGGGTCATTGGTATTGTCGCCTCTAAAATTGCTGAGCGCTATTTTCAGCCGACAATGCTGATAAGTATGAATGAAAACGGGGTTGGCAAGGCCTCCGGGCGCAGTATCCCGGGAATTCATTTACTGGATATGATTACCAGGTGCAGCGAACATCTGAATCGCTTTGGTGGACATCAGATGGCTGTCGGTTTTTCCATTG
>DQWO01000073.1 GCA_011042595.1 Pseudomonadota bacterium | reverse complement strand
GAACTGGCTGAGGTTGTTTCGCAGTTAAAACTGCTGCCGTTAAGCGAATTGGAAACCGGCGGTCACACTGTATCTTTATTTCTGCAGCAGGATATGATTGTTGCCAGCCCGGGGGTACCCTTTTCCCTTGAGGTGTTGGATCAGGCCAGAGCCAGAGATATTCCGGTTATCGGTGAGATTGAGCTTGCCAGCCGGTTTGTGAAGGTACCGCTGATTGGCCTGACCGGAACCAATGGCAAGACGACGACGGTTACCCTGCTTGGGGAAATTTTCAACGCTGCCGGTTGCAAAGCTTTCGTGGGTGGGAATATTGGCACCCCGGCTGTTGATATGCTTCTTCCTGATGCTGGCTGGGAGTTGGGAATCCTGGAGTTGAGCAGTTTTCAGCTGGAAGGGATGGTGGACTTTCGACCTCGGGTGGCGGTTATTCTCAATGTAACTCCTGATCATCAGGATCGATATGCCGATGAAGATGCCTATCTGGCGGCAAAAATGAGCATAATGAAGAAGCAGCAACGGTCAGACTATCTGTTGCTGAACATTGATGATGAACAGCTTGAAATACAGTACCGGAAATTGGAAAAACGCTGGTTGAATGGGGAGGAGATATCGCGACCGTTGCCTTTCAGCTGTCGAACTACCCTGAATCTGGGTGGAAATTTTCTCGACCAATGTATCAGTTACCACTTACATGGTGAAGGTGGCAAAGTGATTTCCGCTAAGATTACAGTACCAGCCTTAAAGGTTGTGGGAGAGCATAATCGCAGTAATATGCTGGCAGCTTTTATGGTTGGATTGATTTACGGGCTGGAGCCTAAGGTAATGATTTCGGTTTTGGCTTCATTCGCTGGTTTAGCCCATCGGCTGGAATATGTTTCCCGGGTGGCGGGAATAGATTATGTCAATGATTCAAAAGCCACAAATATTGATGCAGTGGCTAAAGCTATTGTCAGTTTTGAGCAGCCTGTTGTCCTTCTGCTGGGCGGCCGGGATAAAGGGGCAAGGTTTGCTGATCTGGAGAATATTCTGGGCGGCCGGGTTAGAGAAATTGTCCCGTTTGGTGAAGCAGCGGAGCTGGTTGTCCGTCAATTGCCTCATTTTTGTGCCGGGATTAAAGCTGCTAATCTCCAGGAAGCCGTAATGGCCGGAACCCGCTTAGCACATCCCGGTGATGTGGTATTGCTATCGCCTGGCTGTGCCAGTTTTGATGAATTCAGCAATTATAAACAGCGTGGTAATGCGTTTATCAGCATGGTTCATAAGCTTGAAGGTCAGGATTAGATGAAACGCAAGGAAATCATTCTTTTGCTGGTGGTATTCTGCCTGATTGTGCTTGGTGCTTTGATGGTTTTCAGTGCCAGTGCGGTGTTGGCCAAAAATAAATATGGTTACAGCTATTATTTCCTTTCCCGCCAGGTGATTTTTCTGGGATTGGGGTGTGTTGCCATGGCCGTCTGCCGGCGGATAGATTATCATTGGTGGGCCAAATTATGTGCGCCCCTGCTCTTTATCAATCTGCTTTTGCTGGTTATGGTCCTGGTTCCTGGGTTTGGTCGTCAGGCGGGTGGGGCGACCCGCTGGCTGCACACCCCGTTTTTTACGGTTCAACCAGGGGAATTGTGTAAACTGGTTATGGTTATTTATATCGGCTCCTACCTGGCTAACCCTGATAATGAATTGCGGAATTTCACCCGGGGTTTGTTGCCGCCTTTGCTGATTTTGCTGCTCTTTATCGGCCTGCTGATGATGGAACCGGATTTTGGTACTTCGGCCCTGCTTTTATTGCTGGTGGTTATGTTGTCCTGGATAGGCGGGGCCAGATTGATACATCTGCTTTCCCTGGGTCTGCTGGCATTGCCGGGAATTGTCCTGGTAGTGTATCGATCTCCCTACCGGCTGAAAAGAATCATGACTTTTCTTGACCCGTGGAAAGATCCACTGGGAAGTGGCTTCCAGGTGATTCAATCCATGATGGCTCTGGGGGTTGGTGGTGTTAATGGAGTAGGACTGGGAGATGGTAAACAGAAGCTTTTTTTCCTCCCCGAACCCCATACAGATTTTATTGTTGCCACTATCGGTGAAGAGATGGGCTTTTTGGGGATTTGTTTTCTGACCCTGGCCATCCTGGTTTTGCTGGTGACCGGTGTTCGGATTGCCTTGGCCAGTCGTGATCGGTTCGGAATGCTGTTGGCGGTGGGACTGACTTTCCTGGTTGTGGTGCAGATGCTGGTCAATATGGGGGTTGCCATGGGCGTTTTGCCCACCAAAGGATTGACCTATCCCTTTTTAAGCTATGGGGGAACATCATTGTTAACCAGTTTTACGGCGGTTGGTATTCTGATGAATGTCTGCCGTCAGGAGGAAGCCGCTGTTAGTCGGCGACCATCCCCGGGATATTAATAAACTATGCCAGAGCCAAAAATGATCATGTTTGCCGGTGGTGGAACCGGCGGTCATCTGTTTCCCGGTATATCCCTGGCCCAGGAATTTAACCGGCGTTTTCCTGACGTGGACATAGTCTTTGCCGGAACCAGAAAAGGACTGGAAGTCCGGGTTATACCGCCACTTGGTTATCGCCTGGTTTTTATTAAAATCGGCGGCTTGGTGGGCAAAGGTTTGCGGCAGCGGTTAAAGGTGATCGGATCATTGCCTCGGGCGCTGATTCAGGCCCTGGTGCTTCTGGTTCGTTATCAACCGG
>DQWO01000168.1 GCA_011042595.1 Pseudomonadota bacterium | reverse complement strand
CGGTGAAAAAGATGTCTGCCCCCGTTTGAGCTTCCGGGACTCCTCCAGCAGGAAGTTGTGGCCCAGTAGCAGGATGTCTTCCGGCCGTTCTTTGAGATCGGGGAGTCTCAGGGGAATGACATTCAGGCGATAGAAGAGGTCTTCGCGGAAGGTACCAGCTTCGATGGCATCTTCCAGGGTGACATTGCTGGCGGCGATGATTCTCACATCTAGGGAGATGGTTTTTATTCCTCCCAGTCGTTCAATGGTTGATTCCTGCAAAAAGCGCAGGATCTTTACCTGCAGTTTGAGGGGCAGTTCTCCGATTTCATCCAGGAAGATTGTTCCCTGATCAGCCTGTTCAAACCGGCCGATTTTACGGCTTGAAGCGCCGGTAAAAGCTCCCTTTTCGTGGCCGAACAGCTCACTTTCCAGCAGATTTTCCGGAATGGCGCCGCAGTTGATAATCACCAGAGGTTTTTCGGCCCTCTGGCTCAGGTTGTGAACCGCGTGGGCGGCCATTTCCTTGCCGGTTCCGGTGCTGCCGGTGATCAGCACCGGATAATCGGTCAGGCTGGCGTGTTTGAGATGTTCAAAAACTTCATCCATGACCGGGGAGATGCCAAACATGCCGCACAAACTCCCGCTCCGGGTGCTCTGCCGTTGGAGCCGGCGATTAGATTCTTCCAGTTGATGGATTTGAAACGTTCGGGAAAGAATGATGGCTAATATCTTTAAATCAATTGGTTTGGCGCAAAAATCAGCGGCCCCCAGGGCAATGGCCCGGACCGCATTTTCCTCTTCGGCATTGCCGGTGATGACAATCACCCGAGTATCGGGGGCAAGGGAAGGTATTACTTTGAGGAGCTCAAAACCCTGCTGCGGGGTGTCTGGATAGGGTGGCAGGCCCAGGTCCATGGTGGCCACCGGAAAAATGCCGGCGGCCAGGGCTTTTTTTGCCTGTTCCACATCAGTGGCAATGGTTATGTCATATTCTTTCCCCAGTCCCCACTTGAGCTGCTTGGCGACGGACATCTCATCTTCGATGATCAGGAGTTTCTTTTTCATAAGTCAATTCCTGATGATGATTTGCTGCCGTAAGTTTTAAAGCGCTCGTGGGCTGCATCCATTTCTTTCCCGGTCAGCAGCGCCGGAGTGCCAATAGCCCGGGCATAATAGTAAAGTTCAGCAACTTCTTCAATGTAGAGAGCTATATTGTATGTTTTGTGAATATCAGTTCCCACCGCCAGCAGACCATGGTTGGCCATCAGGATGCAGTTGTCTTTTTCCAGGCTGGCTACTGTTTGTTGGGCCAGTTCATCGCTGCCGAAGGTAGCATAAGGGGCTACTCTGACCTGGCTAGAGCCGGAAACGGCAATCAGGTAGTGGCAGGCCGGAATCGGCTGGCGCAGGATGGCAAAAGTGGTGGCAAAACGGGAGTGGGTATGAACAATGGCGTTGATGTCAGGACGTTCAAGGTAGACCGCGGTATGTAAAGGCCATTCGCTTGAAGGTGACTGTCCGTCAATATGTTTGCCTTTTGGGCTTATGATACTGATTTCATCGGGGGTCAGCTGTTCATAAGCTTTGCCGCTGGGGGTAATGGCAATCAGGTTTCGGCCCCGGTCATAGATGCTCAGGTTGCCACCGGTTCCAGTGGTCAGCCGGTCGGTTATCAGCCGGCGGCCATAATCGCAGAGGAGTAAGAGATATGATTCACGCATGGTCATGACTTTTTCGGAAAAAACTTTTTCATTGCCTCAGGCATGGGAACACTTTTTCGCTGCCGCAGATCAATCATGACAAAGGTGACCATCGCGTCACAGATAATCTTACCGCTTTTTTTGTTGGTAACCGTTTGTTTGATAACTCCCACTTTATCATTTTTCAGTTCAATCGGCTGGGAATCAAGCAATAAAACCTCCCCCATGCGGGCTTCCAGGCGGTAATTAATTTCCATCCGGACTACTGCCGGTCCAAGGCCCTCGGCCGCCATGGCCAATAGATCAATGCCCTGATCTGCAGTCATCTGCACCCGATCCCATTCCAGGAATTCAATATACCGGGCATTATTTACATGTCCGAACATATCAATGTGGCTTGAGCGGACAGTTATTTCCAGCATCTCAGCTTCCTGTTCTTAAAGCGTTAGTCAATTGAATTGGTCGATTTCCTCCAGCATGATTGCCTGCAGGAGGCCAACTTCAGCCGCCGTTGCTTCCCAGAGATTTAAACCGAATTTCAACAGTCGTGAGAGCTCCAGCGGAATTGATAACCGATGAACCGGAACCGCTGGTGATCCGGCTGCCGGCTGGGTTTTCTCTGGCTGTAAACGGCGAAACAGTTGCTGCCTGAATGCAAGATATTTCTGTGGGAGGGTCATTATTTCTTCAAGGCCACGGCGTTTGATGATTTCACCAACCAGCCAGCTGTCCAGCCGGCAATCAAGTTCATGCCAGAAAAAACCATAGCGGTTGATGAATTCCATCCGCGTAAGCGCCTTTCCTTGGTCAAGCAAAAAAATGGCGGCCAGAACAGAAACACCCCAGGGAAGGATTTTCATCAGCGGATTTGCCCGGCGGCTGGAATAATGAAAAGAATCCATTCCATTCGTTAAGCCCAGGTAAAATCGTTGTCTGACCGGGTTCAACCGGGAAAAAGTAATTGCTTCCTGACAAAGGGTGCCGGCGCACTTGTTTCGGTAGCCGGTTAAGTTCAGCTGG
>DQWO01000106.1 GCA_011042595.1 Pseudomonadota bacterium | reverse complement strand
TTCAACAATTTCTAAAATGGCAACCAGATGTTGCTCGTGCTCGGTGAGTGGAATATCAAAGCATTCATCCAAATGGGGTAAAAGACTTTTTTGGACATATCCCATCAACCATGATATCCTCTCTCTGAGCTTCATCGTCAACCTCCGGTATATTTGTTATTTGTGATGGATTAACAAATAATACCATATAGTTGTCGATGAAGCTCTAAATTTTTATCAATTATTCAACTTTTTGAATATACTTTTGCAAGAACCTCTATTATTACAACTTATACTAACCCAGCCCTACTCCGATCATCATCTGGGAAAAGAAGGAAATAACCGGGATAATAAACAGGTTGATGGCATTGCTGAATACCAGCAGCATCAGAATGATAAAGCCGTATGGCTCAATGCGAGCCATGAGCATGGATGGCCGGGGTGGCAGCAGATTTGACAAAATTTTACTGCCATCCAATGGTGGAATCGGAATCAGGTTAAAAAACCCCAGGGCCAGATTGATGATAACACTGACTTTCACCATCATGGTCAGGGGCAGGATCACCTTTGAAACTATCAGCGGCCCCATAAATGTCATGGGAACAAAAGTAAGCAGATGATAGATAATGGCACTGATGACCGCCAGCAGCATATTTGCCGCCGGTCCAGCTGCGGCAATCCACAGCATGTTCCGCCGGGGATTGGCCAGGTTGCTCGGATTAATGGGAACCGGTTTTGCCCAACCGATAATCCGGGTAATGAAAAAAACCGCGGTTCCGAAAAGGTCTAGATGTTTAAGTGGATTAAGGGTCAGACGACCGGCATCACGAGCCGTATGATCGCCAAAGAAGTCAGCCACATAACCATGGGCCACTTCATGGAAAGTTACCGCCATCAGCACCGGCACGGCCATAATCGCGATCTGCTGTATTATTTCGTGCACATCTCTCCCCTACTCCATAATAAGAATTGGTGCATCATTATCAGATAATAGCAGTATCGTCAATTATCTCTTCCTGCAAACTAACCATACCTTCAGGTTGCTCTGACAATCTATCCTTATTCGTTAGATGAAATCACTGTTTTCGTGCCTTACCAGTTAATTTATTGATGGTAATTTTGAATACTCTAGTTTTCTCTCTTAAACCCTCGATATATTTTATCCCTTTTTCAAAAAATTCTGGAGAATACTTCTGCAATAGTCCTTCCAAGGCAATCTGTTTATTCAGATCAAATACTTCTTCAACCTCTCCTGAAACTATTACACTCTTATATTTTGTGCCAAATTTATCAGGCAATATTTCTGTATTTCCAACAGCGCAAAAAGAAACAGATTTATTCTGTTTGATATTGTCAATTTTCTGTCCTTCAACAGCACAATGAAAATATATACAGTGGTTAATGATACAAAAGTTCAGGGGAACACCATATGGTTTTCCAGTTTCAGTGACTGTCGACAGTACGCCGCATTCCGCCTTATTTAATAAAGCTATTGCTTCATCTTCCGTGATAGCACGGTCTTTTCTGCGCAATTCTTTTATTAATTCCATTATTTGACCCGTGATAATCGAGGTTTTATTTTAGACCAACTATCTGTAATTCACAGACCGCGAGGTCCGAGCAATCTTTGCGGCAGCCGCTGGTTCGTTTTAGCGATAAATATCTTCAAAACCGGCAAAACCGGGGTCCTATTTTTTATGCGGCTTTTTTTGCTTTTAATCCTATTCATCACAGCTATAGCCAAATGATGCATCAAGTGGCTGTGATTTCAGTCTTGTTTTTGACGGATTTGTTCTGCTCATAGATGTGTTGGGCAATGGCGTAATGCTGACACCAACGGCAATCAGAAAAATAATTCCCCAGAGTTGGAGGAGTTTGGTAAAACTGGTTTTTGTCTTCATAAATTTCCCCGACGTTTTGATGAAACAAGATGATAGATGACAGGAAATTACTTTTTCAGAAAGTAAGACAAAATGGCCGCAAAATCGAGGCGCTGAGTACCTAAAATACCGTAAATCGCCGTTTTAATTTTACCTTTCTTATCCCTATTATACTTTTTGGCATTATCAGATTACCGTCACCAGGACAGGAAAAATCAAGCAGTATTATAGGGTAACCGAAGTTAGCTGGAAAATCAAGCGCACCCCTTCCCTACCCACCGGCCATTGCACCACGGTAAGCGGCTTTTCACACCCCGGACAGTCATCGACAAACGGCTCGTAAACCAGTTCTTTCTGCCGAACACCTGTTTTTCAAGGAGTTAAATTTAAATATGCCGAACTCAGGTTGAATCTGGAAAAAGCAGGTATCCCCACAGGGGGTAGGTGGTAATGCTTATTGCCGCTCACGCCTTGAGCACCAACCTGATTGTTGTTACCGCGAATGAGAGTGATTTTTCCAGAGTTCCGGAATTGACAGTAGAAAACTGGTTAAAACCTTAGTACCTTACTCCTGAAAAGCTGTCACTCTTTTCAGCACCCCCTTGAGGGGTGTAAAAAACAAGAAATTGGGAATACTTAAGGATGTTCGGGCTTGGCTCATAGCGGCATTGGGTGCCGAACGAATCACCACGACGGTGATTCGCGGCACACACCTAGGAGCGGCACACGATGTGCCGCGAGAATGAGCGAGAGCCATGCCGGAACATCCTGATACCTTGATTTGGGTTGCGGGCGTTAAGCCCGCCTTAGCCGGCGAGGTGAGAGAAATTTCATTAAAAACCAGAGATA
>DQWO01000191.1 GCA_011042595.1 Pseudomonadota bacterium | reverse complement strand
TGACAGGTTTCACATCCCTGCATGCCGATTGCGGTCTCAGCCGCCATGATCCGGTCGTGAATGGAGCCGCTGAACCTGGCCACCAGCTCGTCGTGGCAGTCAGCACAGGCTTCATTGCCGACATACTGGGCCCCTTCCACGGGCACCGGCAACTTCAAGGCACTGGCCCGCTGATTGGTAAAGGTAGTACAGGCAGCCACTGTCAGTAACAGCACCCCCAGTATCCCCATACCCAGCAATAACCAATTTTTTCTTATTTTCATAACCACTCTCCTATTAGAATTCCTCGTTAAACCTTCTCCGTTATCAGCTAACAGAAATACACCTGTTGGTGCTCACCTCCTTCCCCTGAAAGGTAAAATTTATTATAAAATTACTACCAGACACCAAAGGCACCGATAGTTTTTACTGATGAACTGATTTCAACTAATAAATTTCACCACTATTGTCAAGTATATTATTAGGAAATATTCATGATATTGTGAAATTATTTCTTATCTATATATCTTTATTTTCATATACTTAAGAGGAACTACATCGATTTTATAATTTCAACCTGGGGTCTGTTTTGGAGGATGGATTGAGACCAAGAAAGATCATGATTATACGGTTAAAATGCTTTTTCCTTGACAATTCAGCACAATTTTTTTATTAGTCTCCCCTTGCACTCGGAGTGTAATAGGGTTATGGTTCATTATGTGCTTTGATGGACTCGTAAAAAGTCACCAAACCAATGGCACAGTAAAAGCGTCATATTCGAGGCGGACAAAACCTTAGTCATGAGCCGTACTTACAGTACGTTGTAATAACGAGGGATGTAGCCTAACGAAGAAGATGGAGTTTTTACGAAGCCATCAACTTTAAAAAAATATTCAGGAGTATTTTCCCATGGCCGTACCAAAGAGAAAAACCTCAAAAGCCAGAAAAAGGCAGCGTCGGGCACACCAGTCACTGACTGCGCCGGCTCATTCCACTTGTCCTAACTGTCAGGCTCCAACTATCCCCCACCGGATCTGTGCCAGTTGCGGTACTTACAAAGGGGAAGTTATTCTTGCCAGCAACAATGAATAAATGAGCAGTGTCCGGATATCCTTGGAAACTGACTTCTTACCTTACGCATTGTCGTTATACATTTTTTTCTGACAATATCCAGGCATCCCGGCGGCAAGCCGGGAACTTTTCCCGGTCGCCAGCATGCCCTGGAGGCAAGCCCGGCGCTGAAATCATGAAAAGGACTTTTATGCCTGATTCCCAACACAGTGCAAGCTCATGAAGATAGCCGTAGATGCCATGGGTGGCGATAACGCCCCGGCGGAAATTGTTGCCGGTGCGGTAGAAGCAGCCCGGGAATACAACATCCATGTCATCCTGGTGGGCTACCGGGAACGGATTGAACACGAGCTGAAAAAATACCAGATAAAAAACCTGCCCATCTACATCCAGCATGCCTCCGAAGTGGTGGGCATGGATGATTCGCCATCAAAAGCCCTGAGAAGGAAAAAGAATTCATCCCTTAAGGTTGCCATTGACTTGGTTCGTGACGGCCGGGCCCAGGGGGTCATATCTGCCGGCAATTCTGGCGCCGCCATGGCCCTGGCCATGTTTACCCTGAAAAAGCTGGAAAATATCGACCGGCCGGCAATCGTCACCAATCTCCCCACGGTAAAGGGCTCAACGGTTATTTTGGATGTGGGCGGCAATGTTGACTGCAAACCTTTACACCTGGCACAGTTTGCGGTCATGGGTAGTGTTTATGCCACCTATATTCTTGGCAAGTCAGTCCCCAGGGTTGGCTTGCTGAGCAACGGGGAAGAATCCTCCAAAGGAAACGAACTGACCCGGGAAACCGATGCCCTGCTGAAAAACAGCTCCCTGAATTATGTCGGTTACATTGAAGGGGGGGATATTTTCCCCGGCGATATTGATGTCATTGTCTGTGACGGTTTTGTCGGCAATATCGTCCTCAAAACCAGTGAAGGTCTGGCCCTGGCCATGACTGAAATTCTCAAAAACGAACTTTCAGCCAACCTGAAAAGTAAAGTGGGAGCATGGTTAAGCAAGGATGCCCTGCGCCGGCTGAAAGCCAAGATAGATTATAAGGAATATGGTGGCGCCCCGCTGTTGGGGGTTAACGGCAACTGTTTCATCTGTCACGGGTCTTCATGCCGCAAGGCGATAAAAAATGCCATCCGGCTCAGCGCAGAATTTGCCAGGCAACGGGTCAATGACCACCTGGTTGCCGAGATGGGTCGCAACGAGGAAATCCAGAAACTGTTGCCCAGGAAAAAAATCTGGAATCAGATTAAGGAAAGAATTATCAGTAAAGATCGTGAAGAAGAGGGTGAGGAAGAATAATGAGCTCCAGGATGACCAGGATCACCGGTACCGGTTCCTACCTGCCACAGACCATCAGAACCAACCATGACCTGGAAAAAATGATTGAAACCTCGGATGAATGGATTGTTGCCCGGTCCGGAATCAGTGAACGACGTATCGCGGCTGACAATGAACAGACCTCTGACATGTCTTATACCGCCGCCTGCCGGGCACTTGACATGGCCGGCATCAAACCGTCGGACCTGGACATGATCATCGTCGCCACCGTCACCCCGGACATGGTTTTTCCACCCACGGCCTGCATTCTGCAACATAAGCTGGGAGCCGGAGGTTGCGCCGCCTTTGATCTCAATGCGGTCTGTAGTGGTTTTTTATATGG
>DQWO01000254.1 GCA_011042595.1 Pseudomonadota bacterium | reverse complement strand
GCTGCACATCGTGTGCAGCTGTGAGGTGCCCGCCGCGAATCACCGTCGTGGTGATTCGTTCGGCGGTCAATGCCGCTATGAGCCAAGCCCGAACAGCTTGACAATGTATCCTGAAAGTCCAACCCAGAAAGTTGAGGTGATACTTATTCCTTGTCCTATATTATGGATTCAGGAGGTTTTAGATGAGATCAAATAACCTGTGCAACCAGGGAGTCTGCGTGGTTTTGCATGATGTGGCTCCAGCTACTTGGGATATGTATCGTGATTTTGTGCGAGATGTGGACGAAATCGGCCAGGTTCCCTTGACCTTGCTGGTGGTTCCCAATTATCACCACCAGGGACAATTCAGTGGCTTTCCTGATTTTTGCCAGGCGATGGAAAGGCGCCAGTCTCGGGGTGATGAGTTGGTGCTGCATGGCTACTATCACCAGGACGATCTGCCACTGCCCTGGCTTTTTCCAAAGGATATATTCATGCGTCGGGTCTTTACCCATGAAGGGGAATTCTATCCTTTGACCGAAAGTATGGCCAGGGAACGATTGGAACGTGGTCTGGAGCAGTTTGATCGGCTTGGATGGCCGGTTGCCGGGTTTGTGGCTCCGGCCTGGCTGATGGGCTACGGAGCCCGCAAAGCCTTGGCCGGGATGCCTTTACGTTATACCAGTGACCCCGGAGGCTTATTGCTGCTGCCGCATTTTGAAAAAATCCAGGCGCCAACCCTGGTGTGGAGTTCCGGCAGTGCCTGGCGCCGTCGGGTATCCCGATATTGGAATGAGCATCGCCGCCAACAGCATAGAGAGAGCCCGTTGTTGCGTTTAGGTCTGCATCCGGTTGATATGCATCACCCTGATGCCATGCAATACTGGTTGGAAACCTTGGAAAAATTGTTGGAATCACGAATGCCGGTTACCAAATCAAATTGGCTGGAGTTATCCTGATGCGACGACGCTACTGGCTGCTGGCCGGCCTCGGTCTGGTTATAGGCATTGGCATCCCCGTGGTGTTGGGCGGCCGGGAATTATTACCGGTGCTAGGTACCATTTCCTGGAAATTACCGGCATTGCTCATGCTTATGGTTTTGACCGCCTGGAATCTGAATGCCGGCCGGGTGAAGCTGCTGGTAGAGGGCATGGGTAAAAAGACAACATACGGCCAGCTGCTGGCTACGGTCATGGCAACTGAATTTGCTTTTTGTGCCACGCCCGGCGGGACCGGCGGTCTTGTCACCTATGCCTATCTGCTGGGTCGTTTTGGCCTTTCCATAACCCAGGGGCTGGCGTTGTGTGCCGTAGACCAGTTAATGGATATGCTGTTTTTTATGACTGCCCTGGCTGGGGTATTGATGTATTGGCTGGTCCGGCCCGGAGCCTTGCATCTTGGCTGGCAGTTAAGCTTTCTTGGTATTCTGCTGGTTGCAGTTTTGGGGCTGGCCTGGCTTTTCTTAAATTATTTTCGCCGATTTCTTTTGTGGTTGAATGCCTTTCTTCGCTTTCTGAAAATTTCTTTGGCTAAACGACATTCTCTGATACGTTGGGCCATCGAATTTCGCCGCAGTATTCAGGTTGTCCGGGAGTTTTCTTTCTTGCGGCTGCTTGGTGTTTATTTATTCTGCCTGGGATATTGGCTGCTGCGTTACAGTATTCTCTATGTGGTTGTCCGGGGGTTAGGTGGCACGCTTTCCTGGAGTTACTGTTTTCTTGCCCAGATGTTTTCCCATACGGTGGGCCAGGCGACTCTGGTCCCCGGTGGCAGCGGCGGCGCCGAGGCCAGCAGCGGGTTATTCCTGGTTCCGCTGCTGGGAGGAGCCAAGGCGGCTGCTGCGATTCTTTTGTGGCGTTTTGCCACGTTTTACTTCTATCTTGTCATCGGTGGGCCGGCTTTTGCCCTGTTGGCAGGTCGTTCCTTATGGCGGCGATTGACCCAAAAATCCGGGGAATGAAATAATATACTCAACTATGAACCAAGCCCGAACATCCTGAATGCATTCCCGACAATTTCTTGTTTTTTACACCCCTCAAGGGGGTACTGAAAAGAGTGACAGCCTTTCAGAAATAAGGCACTAACTTCAGATTGCAGGAGGATATATGGATTATAATAAACTGATAGCATTTCACGGTCATAGTTGTCCGGGCCTGGCCATGGGCTACCGGATGACAAAGGCGGCCATGGGTTTTCTGGCTCAATACCGGGCCGAGGATGAAGAACTGGTGGCCATTACCGAGAATAACGCCTGCGGGGTTGATGCCCTGCAATATATCAGCGGCTGTACGTTTGGCAAAGGGAATCTGATCTTCAAAGACTACGGCAAACAGGCATACACGTTATATTCCCGAAAAACCGGGCAAGGTGTCCGGGTGGTTTTGAACCGGCAGGATATTCCAGCGGAAAAAAAGGCTGATCGCCAGGCTTATATCAGCTGGCTGCTGGAAGCCGATGATAAGGAGATGCTTTCCTTAACCCCGGTGCAGATCCGGGAGCCGGAAAAAGCCCGGATTATGGCATCTGTGGCTTGTGAGTGCTGCGGTGAGGCGGTGATGGAAAGTCGGATCCGGGTGTCCAACGGCAGAAAAATGTGTATTCCCTGCCACGAAAAGATGGAAAAGAATGTTTAGGCTGAGCCGCTTCGTGCCCATGGATTTTTTCTTATGGCCGATATGCTTTACCGCAGCGGCAGAGTTGTGACGATGGTGAAATTATACGACTTCCCTAAACGTAGTTATCTGGGTTTGGGAT
>DQWO01000356.1 GCA_011042595.1 Pseudomonadota bacterium | reverse complement strand
CAGTTGCCGGGGATCTGCAGTCAATGTTGCTTAATGGTGCATTGCCGCGGTTGATGAGCCTCTCAATATTTGTCTCTGCCTGGGTAGACTATCAGGTTGTTGATCATGTCTACCGACTGGTGAAAGTCCGTCACCAGGAAAAAATAGCCCAGGAGAATCATAAAAAATTAATTCTGGAAATTGCCACCCTGAAGCAGCATGATCGTTTGGAAAAGATTGGTCGCCGTAAATTTGGTCTTCAATACCCCGAATTGGGGCAGAAAATCCTGTTGAGATGAAACGTTATCGAAAAAAAGATCTCCGGCGGTTGGAACGCTGGAAAATTATGGCTCTGGCGCTGGTTATGGTTTGCGCCGCTGCCGGCCTGGTGTCGCGGGCTTATTATCTTCAGATTGTCAGACATGATTTTTTTTATACTAAGTCCCTTCAGCAGAGCCGTCAGGCCGTTGAAATCCGGCCTGAGCGGGGTGAAATTCTGGATTCCCGGGGCAATAAACTGGCGATCAGCCTGGAGAGCGAATCTGTTTATGTTCAGCCGCACAAAATTGTCAGTAAAAAGAAGGCGGCCCGGAAACTGGCTCGTATTCTGCCTTTTTCAAGCCGGAAGATATATCGTAAGTTGGCCAGTAAAAAAAGTTTTGTCTGGATTGAGCGTGATGTATTGCCCGGTCAGGCAGAAAAAATCAAAAAACTGCACCTCAAAGGAGTGGGATTTGTCAAGGAAAGTCGAAGATTTTATCCCAACCGTGAGCTGGCCGGCCAACTCCTGGGGTTTGTCGGGGTGGACAGTAGGGGGCTGGAAGGGATTGAGCATCGTTACGACCGTTATCTGCAGGGGAAAAAAAATATTGTTTTTCTTGAACGAGATGCCAGAAGGGGGATTCTGGACCCTGGTGATTTAGGCTCTGTTGAAGGAACCAGAGGTAAAACGGTCATAGTGACTATTGACCGGAGCATCCAGCATACGGTCGAGCAGGAGCTGGCCCGGGCAGTTGCCGGATCCGGGGCTAAAAGGGGCCTGGC
Organism: Pseudomonadota bacterium; assembly: GCA_011042595.1. Taxonomy (GTDB): domain Bacteria; phylum Desulfobacterota; class Anaeroferrophillalia; order Anaeroferrophillales; family Anaeroferrophillaceae; genus DQWO01. The sequence continues at coordinate 1,717 of DQWO01000356.1, read as the reverse complement.
CATGGTCATGGATGTGGAAAGTGGCGCTGTCCTGGCAATGTCCCAATATCCTTTTTTTAACCCTAATTCGTTTACCAGTTCAAAGCCTTATATCTGGCGGAATCGGGCAGTGGTCGATATGATTGAACCGGGATCAACCTTTAAGGTTTTTACCGTAGCCGCAGCCCTGGATCAGGGGGTCGTAACTCCCGATACCTGTTTTGATTGCGAACAGGGTAAGTACCGGATTGGGGGCAGGACTATTCATGATACCCATAAACATGGAAAATTGAATGTTACTGAGATTGTTAAACTTTCCAGTAATATTGGTTGTTCGAAAATAGCAGCCCGTTTGGGGAAACAGGGTCTCTACGATTTTTTGCGCCGTTGCGGTTTTGGTTCCCGGACCGGGATTGATTTCCCGGGGGAAAAAGAGGGGATGTTGCGGGATTGGCACCGCTGGCGGGATGTTGACTTGAGTAACATTTCCTTTGGTCAGGGAGTGGGGGTTACCCCGGTGCAACTGATGATGGCCTATGCTGCCTTAGCTAATGGAGGCTATTTGGTTAAACCATATCTGGTGCAAGCAGTGGTGAATGAGAACGGTTGGAAAGTGTATGAACATCACGTGGCCAGTGGACGGCGTCGGGCTTTTTCTCCCAAGGTTGCCAGACAGGTTTCGGCCATGCTGGAAACAGTAGTGGATGATGATGGTACGGCCCCAAAGGCACGTATTCCCGGATACCGGGTGGCAGGGAAAACCGGTACTTCGCAGAAATATGACTCGAAGAAGAAAAAATATTCCCGTAAAAATTACCTGGCCTCTTTTATTGGTTTTATTCCCGCGCCTGAAAACCATGGTAAACTGCTGGTGTATGTGATGCTTGATGAGCCCCGGACCAGTATTTATGGGGGGATGGTCGCGGCTCCGGCTTTCAGCCGTATTGGTCAGCGTCTGCTGGCATATTTAAATGTGGAGCCGAGCAGTCGGGTGATGCTGGCTGCCAGGGAGTCAGAAAAGGCTGCCAAACGTGAGGTTGGAATATCCACTTCAATAGCTCCCAAAGGGGCAAAAAAAAGCACATTAGCCGTAAATACAGGCATAATGCCGGATTTTTCCGGTCGTTCCGTACGTGATGTTCTGGCATATTTTGGTACCTTGCCCGGTTCACTTGCCATCCATGGCAGCGGGAAAATAATGAAACAAAAACCCCTGCCAGGTAAACGTATTGTCGCCGGGGTCGGGATGGAATTTGTGTTACAGACTGAGAACTGACAGTCTTATTACTTTTGGTGAAAGAATCAACAATGATCGATCAGCGACCGCCAATTTCCCTGAATCAGCTGCTTGCTGGAAATTTGGTTATTTCCCGATCCGGGGATGAGGATTTGTTGATTACCGGGGTGACCTCTGATTCAAGGCAGGTGGTCAGCGGCAACCTGTTTGTGGCTGTTTCGGGAACGATTACAGATGGCCATCACTTTATTGATGAAGCATGGCAGCGGGGGGCATCCGTGGTTGTTCTTGACAATCGCGACATGTTTGAACGGTATAAGACATCTCTGGCTGCAGATCAGATTCTTTGCCTGGTACAAAACAGTCATCGTACTTTAGCGCAACTGGCTGCCTGCTGGTATGGTTTTCCGGCCCGATCCCTGGTCATGATTGGTGTCACCGGTACCAATGGTAAAACGACAATTTCATATCTGTTGGAACACCTGCTGTTGCATGCTGGTT
>DQWO01000327.1 GCA_011042595.1 Pseudomonadota bacterium | reverse complement strand
ACGGTGATTCGCGGCGGGCACCTCACAGCTGCACACGATGTGCAGCGAGAATGAGCGAGAGCCATGCCGGAACAGCCTTTAAATAATTTTTTTCGGCTGTTTTTTCATAACTCAGAAAGTTGATCTGATAGAATAAAGGCTGCGACTTTTGGATTTACCGCGTTTGCAAAGGAGGAAAAGAGATGGTGGTTGAGCGAAAACATGTGAGGCGTGGTTTATGGAACCACCTTATGAGGTGCGGGGTCGAGATGGGTCTGGCGAGCATTATTTATGAGGTTGGGGTTGCATCCAAATATATCAATCATGCCATGCGTACCGGTGATCTGGGGCTGGCCGGGACCAGTAACCTGTACGGTGAAGAGCAGCTGGCCCTTGATGTGCTGGCTGACGAGATTATCAAGGATCGCCTTGATCACACCGGTCGGGTTTCAAAAATTATTTCTGAAGAACAAAGTGACATTATTATTTTTGAACGAAAAGGCAAGCTGAGACAGTATTCTGTCTGCTACGATCCGCTGGATGGGTCATCTCTGGTGGATGTGAATCTGGCGGTTGGGACCATTGTTTCCATTTATTCCGGTGATAATCCCCTTCAGGCTGGCCGTAAGCAGATGGGGGCAATGTATGTTCTTTATGGACCGCGGACAACGCTGGTTTATTCGGTAGGCAAAGGGGTCTATGAATTTACTCTGAATAGCCTGGGAGAATATACTCTGACCCGGGAGAATATTGTCTTGAAGGATCATGGAAATATCTATAGCCCGGGGGGCCAGCGGCAGAAATATTTGCCAAATCAGCGGAAATTTGTTGGCTACCTGGAAGAAAATGGTTATAAATTGCGCTATAGCGGTGGTTTTGTCCCGGATATTAACCAGATCCTGCTTAAAGGATCGGGGATTTTCATGTATCCGGCGCTTTCCGGCAGCCCGGATGGCAAGCTGCGCTTGCCTTTTGAACTGAATCCCATGGCTTTTCTCATCGAGAACGCTGGTGGTAGCGCCAGTACCGGAACTATGCCCATTCTTGATGTGATCCCGGAGCATCTTGATCAACGTTGTCCCATTTATATAGGCAGCCGACAGGAAGTAGCCATGGCTGAAAAGTTTTTGGCGGTTGAAAACTGACAGTCTGCTGTAAGCGCATGCAATTTTGGTTACCCACCCTGGTGCAGATTTTTTATCGGCGATTTTAAAATGTTGAAGGATTGCAGGAGCCATCCATGAGTGAAGCAAAAATTCCCCTGTCACTGACATTTGATGATGTTTTATTGCAGCCCAGTTATTCTGAGATTCTGCCCCTTGATACGGATGTGACAACCTGGTTGACCAGGGAAATCAAATTGAATATTCCCTTGTTGAGTGCGGCGATGGATACGGTTACCGAATCCCAGACGGCCATCTGTATGGCCAGGGAAGGTGGTCTCGGCATCATTCATAAGAATATGTCGATAAAATCCCAGGCATTGGAGGTTGACAAGGTCAAAAAATCAGAAAGTGGTATGATTGTTGACCCCATAACCATGCATCCGGATCAAAAGGTGCATGAGGTGCTGGAAATTATGAAAAAATATCGTATTTCCGGGGTACCGATTGTTGACGGGGAAAAACTGGTGGGGATCGTTACTAACCGGGACCTGCGTTTTGAAACGAAGATGGAACGTTCCCTGAGTGATGTCATGACCAAAGACAACCTGGTGACGGTGCCGGTTGGCACCAGTATGGAAGAAGCCAAGGTTCTGCTGCATGAAAATAGGATTGAAAAATTGCTGGTCGTTGACGACCGGGGTTGCCTCCAGGGATTGATTACCATCAAAGATATTGAAAAAACCCGCAAGTATCCCTCTTCCTGTAAAGACAGCCTTGGGCGATTACGGGTTGGCGCGGCAGTGGGAGTTTCTCCGGATCGGGAAGAGCGCATCGATGCCCTGCTGGCTGCCGGGGCGGATGTGATTGTGATTGATACCGCTCATGGACACAGTAAGGGAGTGATTGAGGCAGCTTCTGATACTAAGAAGAATTTCTCCTGCCAACTGATTGTCGGTAATGTGGCCACCCCTGAAGCCACAGAAAGATTGATTAAATCCGGCGCGGACGCGGTGAAAATAGGTATTGGCCCCGGTTCCATCTGTACTACCCGGGTGGTTGCCGGAGTTGGCGTGCCCCAGGTGAGTGCATTGCAGAATTGCAAGGTGATTGCGGACCGAGAAGGCATCCCCTTGATTGCCGATGGAGGGGTGAAGTTTTCCGGTGATATTGTCAAAGCGCTGGCTTCAGGCGCCCATTCGATAATGATTGGTTCTCTTTTTGCCGGAACGGAGGAGAGCCCTGGTGAAACGATTCTTTACCAGGGACGCAGCTATAAAATGTATCGGGGGATGGGCACTTTGGGGGCGATGAAATCAGGGAGCAAGGATCGCTACTTCCAGCATGATATTGATGCTTCCAAGCTGGTTCCCGAAGGGATTGAAGGCCGGGTGCCATACAAAGGGCCGCTTTCTTCAAGTATTTATCAGTTGGTCGGCGGCCTGCGGGCTGGAATGGGCTATGTGGGTTGTCGGAATATTGAACAGTTGCGGACCTCAGCCCGGATGGTTCGCATCACCCAGGCGGGGCTGAGGGAAAGTCACGTCCATGATGTGATCATTACCAAAGAGGCTCCCAATTATCGTTTAGAATAGTAGCTTATTCCTGAAACCAGATCATAAAAAAACAAGAAAAAAGATACTCAAATATAAACCACCCGT
>DQWO01000237.1 GCA_011042595.1 Pseudomonadota bacterium | reverse complement strand
TAAAAACCAGGATTTTGTCGAAAAAACCAGGGCGGAAATGAACCAGCTGCTGAAAGACGGTCAGCGGATTGCCGATGAAACCCTGGAGCTGGTCATTGGAAAGCTGAAAAAGTAGACTAATTGGAAGAACCTAATCTGAGCTGCTAGCTCTTATCCGTTAGCTGTGTAAAATCAAGTCATTAACTAAATAACTTAAAACACCAAACGGGTTAAAACTGTAAATAAGAAAAAATCTTGAATTCATTGAGCTAATAGCTAATAGCTAACAGCTAATGGCTAATCGCTTAATTTAGGAGGAAACATAATGGCAGAAGTATTGAAAGGCAAACCCGTCGCTGACGCGATGAAAGAAGAATTGAAGCAAAAAGTCGCGGCCCTGAAAGAGCGCGGCATTACTCCCACCCTGGGTATTGTCCGGGTCGGTGCCCGTCCCGATGATCTTTTTTATGAGGGTGGCGCCAAAAAAACTTGTGATGTCGTGGATATGGCCTACCAGGTCTTTGAATATCCTGAAGATATCAGCCAGGAAGATTTTGAGCAGGCAATCATTGAAGTGGGAAACAACAAGGCCATCAACGGCATTCTGATGTTTGCCCCATTGCCCAAACATCTGGATGAGAAAAAAATCAGAACCATGATTCCGGTGGCAAAAGACGTAGACTGCCTGACTTTGGGCGGCGCCGCTAAAATATTCGCTGATGACCCCACTGGATTCCCTCCCTGTACGCCGGCCGCCTGTATGGATATGCTGCATTTTTACAACATTCCCATCAAAGGTAAACGGTGCGTCGTCCTCGGGCGCTCGCTGGTAGTCGGTAAACCGGTGGCCATGTTGCTGCTGCGTGAGCATGGCACCGTAACCATCTGCCATTCCAGGACTCTGGATCTGCCCGGCGTCTGCCGGGAGGCCGAAATTCTGATTGCCGCTGTCGGCCGGGCAAAAATGGTCAAGGCAAATTTTGTCAAACCAGGACAGATTGTCATCGACGTCGGCATCAACGAAGATCCGGACAGGCCGGGAAAATACTGCGGCGATGTTGACTTTGCTGAAGTGGAACCCATAGTCGAAAAAATTACTCCGGTACCGGCTGGAGTGGGCTCCGTAACCACTGCCGTCCTCTGTAAACAAACAATTATGGCCTGTGAATTACAGAACGCTTAAAAAACGGTCGGCAATCTTAAAAAAATAAGCTTTTTAAAAGCCCGGCCCCGCCGGGCTTTTCCTTTTCAGCCAGCCAAAACCCGGAGACAGGCATGAGCACTATCAGAGAGAAACTTGAAGACCGGGAAAAACTCTACCTTTCCCCCCATGCGGCATTAAGCAGCCAATCAAAAGGAAGGCAGCACCCTGAGGCTGAAGATGCCTACCGGATGACTTTTCAACATGATCGGGACCGGATCATTCACTGTAAATCATTCCGGCGGCTGAAACATAAAACCCAGGTTTTCCTCTCCCCCAGCGGCGACCATTACCGGACCCGCCTGACCCATACCCTGGAAGTTTCCCAGATTGCCCGCACCGTTGCCAGAGCCCTGCAGCTCAACGAAGACCTTACCGAGGCTATCGCCCTTGGTCATGATCTCGGCCATACTCCTTTCGGCCACGCCGGGGAAGCCGTCCTCGACCAGCTTCATCCCGGTGGTTTTCGCCATTTTTTTCAGAGTCTGAGGGTGGTTGAAATCCTGGAAAAGGAAGGCAGGGGTTTGAACCTGTCCCTGGAAGTCCGGGACGGAATCGTTAAACACTCCAAAGGCAAAGGCGACATATTATCGGATGATCCCAATTGTACCGCCTTCACTCTGGAAGGACAGATCGTCAGGTTGGCTGATATTGTCGCTTATGTAAACCACGATATCGACGATGCTATCCGGGCTCGGGTAATCGACCGGAATGATATACCGGCTGTCTGTCGCCGATTACTGGGGGAACGTAACAGCCAACGAATCAATACCATGGTAACGGATATTATTGACCGCAGCAGTGAAGCAGACGGCCGACTGATGATCAGCCCGGAAATTCTGGAGGCTATCAGCCTGCTGCGCGATTTCCTCTATGAGCGGGTCTATGACAGCACCATAGTCCACACCGATTTCATCAAAGCAAAACGGCTGCTGGAAGATCTCTACCAGTTTTTCATCGACAATCCAGATACTTTTCGCGAACGATACTACCAGTCATATCTGGATACCGCGAGCCTGGAACAGAATGTCTGTGATTTCATTGCCGGAATGACTGACCGCTACGCTTTTTCCCTCTATGAAAAAATATTTCTACCCCAACCCTGGCTGATCAAGTAGTAGACTGTATTTACTTTAAGGAATTCAGACCGACGAAACTGCCGTTGTTGTCCTCGGCCAGCCGGCGCATAAGGGCGGCAAAACGGGCTATGTTCATTTCCGTTCCTTTATGATTAAAAAGCACCGGGAAACCCACCGCGTGAATGCGCACCAGTTTTTCGCCCCGGTGCCCACGCCTATTTATTCTGTTCACCGTATCTATCACCTCCTGGATGGAACCCCGGGAAAAATCATCACCAAAAACATAGATGGAAATACGCTTGCCGGGAGTGTGAAAACGGCGAATGGCGCTGGTTACTCCCTCAACCGGGCTCGAGTTGGAAAAGGGAGACCAGGAAGCAAGCCGTTTGAGGATTGATTTACGCCGGGACGGGCTGTCGGGAATCCAGCGGCCGGCATACTGGGAAAACATGTAATCCCCCATATCGTTCATGACTTGTATGCCTT
>DQWO01000149.1 GCA_011042595.1 Pseudomonadota bacterium | reverse complement strand
GTGCTGATAATGTCTATTTCAACTTTGCCGGCGGGGCCGATTTATTGCAGCCCATTGATATTGATTTTGGTACCAGTACAACCGAAGGAGGCAGTGGTCTGGATGGGACCACCCAATATGCCAATGCTTCAACTACCTTTTCCCAGAGCCAGGATGGATTTCCGGCCGGGGCACTGTCCGGTGTCAGTGTCGGTCGTGACGGCTTGATCTCCGGGGTGTTCTGCAACGGTGAAATTAAACCGTTGGCCCAGTTGGCCCTGGCGATGTTCCAGAGTCCCTGGGGGTTGGTGAAAGAAGGTAACAACCTCTGGGCCGAGACAGTGGAATCCGGCAATGTCAGCATCGGCCTGCCGAAAACCGCCGGCCGGGGCGAAATTGCTTCCAATTCCCTTGAACAGTCGAATGTTGATATTGCCACTGAATTTGTCCGGATGATTTCAGCCCAGCGGGCCTACCAGGCGAATGCCCGCATGATTACCACCAGTGATGAATTATTGAACGAGGTAGTAAATCTGAAACGATAAGCTGTTTTGTAATCCAGGAACCGAGAAGGCATGGGGATTTCCCCATGCCTTTTTTCTTAGTAAATTATAATGGTTTCTCCATACTTCATCTCTTTACATTTTTTTGCGGGATAGCTACAATAATAAAAACACCTTAGGCTCCTTTAACCTTTAACCTTTTTTCAGGGGACAGCCATGAAAATTCTGGTAATTGAAGACGAAAAAAAAGTTGCGAATTTCCTCCAAAAAGGGCTGAAGGAAGAACAGTTTGTGGTGGATGTTGCCTATGATGGCCTGGATGGCGAATATCTTGCAACCACAAATGACTATGATTTAATCCTCCTTGACATTATGTTGCCGGGCAAGGATGGCATTGAAATTCTGAAGACTTTGCGCCAGCGACAGATTAATATTCCAGTGATTATGTTGACAGCCAAGGAAATGGTGGAAGATAAAGTAGAAGGGTTTAATGCCGGCTGTGATGATTATATCAGCAAGCCCTTTTCCTTTGAAGAATTGCTGGTGCGGATCAGGGCAGTTTTACGTCGTGGCTCAGGGGCCCTGAGTAATGTCCTTACATTTGCGGATCTTACCCTTGATTTGATCAGTCACAAAGTTATTCGTGATGGTCGGGAGATTGAACTTACAGCCAAAGAATATACTTTGCTGGAGTATCTGGTACGCAACCCCAACCGGGTTCTGACCAGAACCATGATTGCCGAGCATGTCTGGGATTATAATTATGACAGCTTTACCAACGTCATCGATGTCTATATCAATTACCTGCGCAATAAAGTGGATCGGGGTTTTGCCACCAAACTTATTCATACGGTTCGTGGGGTGGGTTACGTCTTGAAAGAGGAAAAGAAGAAGTGAAGCCTATAAGTATCAGGCTGAAACTGACGGCCCTGTACGTGGTGGTTTTCGGTTTGTTTCTGGTCGTGTTCAGCGGTTGGGTGTACCTGATGATGGAGCAGAAGCTCAATCAGACCGTTGATCAGCGTTTAAAGACCATGGCGGAACTGATTGGCAAGACGGACTTGTGTGCCGTCCCCAGCTTTTTGCCGCCTGAGTTTGAACGGCGATTGAATCATATTTTCGGGGTTCGGCCCACCGGAAAATTTGTTCGCCTGCTGGATCTGTCCGGGTCCATCGGTTCCCGGACCGAAAACCTTGAAGACAAGTCTATACCGGTTGATCGTCAGGTTCTCCAACGGGTAACCAAGGGAGAAATTGTTTACCAGACCCAGAATCTTTTTGGTGATGAAATTCCTGTTCGTTTCATTAATTATCCCTTGTTGGATTACCAGAAAAAAGTGCGGGGAGTTATCCAGGTGGGGACGTCACTGGAATATGTCCAGGCATCCATGCAGAATTTATTGTTGATTTTGCTGATTTCGGTGCCGACCCTGGTTTTTGTGGCCGGTCTGGCTGGTTATTTTCTGGCTGGAAAGGCCCTTAAACCGATTCGTGACATTGCTGCTACCACCAGGCATATTACCGCCAATAACCTGGATGAACGGATAACCGTCGAGGTGGCGAAGGATGATATCGGCCAACTTTCCCAGACCATCAATGAAATGCTGGATCGTTTGTCCCAGGCATTTATGAAAGTCAAACAGTTTTCTGCCGATGCTTCCCATGAGCTCCGTACGCCGTTGACCATCTTGCGGGGTGAAGTTGAAATCGGCCTGCGGGGTGATCGAGCGGCAGATGAATATCGTGATATCCTGGTAAGCAACCTTGAAGAAATTGAAAGAATGTCGAAAATTGTCAGTGATCTTCTGTTGCTGTCCCGCAGTGATATGGGGCAGGAAGTTTTGTCTTTGGAATCTGTTGACCTTCATGAGTTGATCAAAGAACTGATTTCCCAATTTGTCATGCTGGCTGAACCAAAGGGGGTAATATTGACTGGAGACATTCAGCCGGTTTCCCTGGTTCGTGGAGATAGTCTGCGATTGCGTCAGCTGGCTGCCAACCTGCTTGCCAATGCCTTTCGCTATACTCCGGAGGGAGGGAGTGTGGTCGTTCGTCTTAAAGACGGGAACCATGGGGTGGAGCTGGTGGTTGAGGATACGGGAATCGGAATCCCGGAGGCAGATTTGCCCCATATTTTTGACCGTTTTTACCGGGTTGATAAAGCCCGCAGCCGAGAGGAAGGTGGCAATGGCCTGGGGTTGAGCATTGTTAAATGGATTGTCGACGCCCATCACGGTGAAATCAGGGTTGAGAGTGTTGTTGATGTGGGGAGTACTTTTACGGT
>DQWO01000367.1 GCA_011042595.1 Pseudomonadota bacterium | reverse complement strand
GCTCTGATCGGTCTGGCAACTGTGGCGCCAATGCCCATCCGGGCGGAACCGGCAGAAAAATATTTACAGGGTCGGGTGATTGACCGAGATTCCCTGTCCGCAGCAGCAGACATTGCCGTTGGTTCCATCAGCCCCATTGATGACTTTCGCGGCCGGGCCTGGCATAAAACTGAAATTGTCAAAACCTATATCTGCCGGGCCGGCATGCTGGCCCTGAGCCGGATCTGACAACCTGGAGGATTCATTCATGCAGCAGGTTTCTTTTATCTTGAACGGTGATCACGTGGAGGCCTGGGTGGCCGGCCATGAAATGCTCCTTGATGTTCTGCGGAAAAATTTCGGTCTGACTGGAGCCAAGGAAGGCTGCGGCATGGGAGAATGCGGCGCCTGTACTGTGATTGTTGACGGGCTGAGTATCGACAGCTGCCTGTTCCCGGTGATGGAAGTCGACGGGCGCCGGGTTGAAACCGTAGAAGGCCTGACATCGTCAGGAGGAGTTATGCATCCGGTGCAGCAGGCTTTCCTCGAACATGGAGCTTCCCAATGTGGGTTTTGTACCCCGGGGATGGTCATGTCGGCCAAAGCTTTTATTGATGATCAGCAGCAAAGTGGGGAGAAAGCAACAGAGGAAGTTATCAAACATGAAATGGCTGGCAACCTGTGTCGCTGTACCGGCTACTACCAGATCATTGAGGCAGTTAAATCACTGATTGATGAGTAAATCAACTTTTAACTTATTTTACCAAGAAACATCATCAGGATGTTCGGGCTTGGCTCATAGCGGCATTGACCGCCAGAGTGGGGACAGATTTCAAATCTGTCCCCCATTGGTGATTCGCGACGGGCACCTCGGAGCTGCACACGATGTGCAGCGAGAATGAGCGAGAGCCATGCCGGAACATCCTGAAAAAATTTCAGCCGTTTTTTCATAGCTCAAAAAGCTGGGTAAGCAGGAGCTTCCATGCAGTCATACAACTTTATCGGCAAACGGATTCCCAAGCAGGATGCCCCCGACAAAATCATGGGGCGGGCGACCTTCATCAACGAAACCAGCCTGCCCGGCATGCTCTATGGCTGCATCAAGCGCAGTGAACACGCCCACGCGATCATTAAAAATATTGATATCAGCAAGGCTGAACGGCTGCCGGGGGTCAAGGCGGTATTGACCGCCAAAAACAGCCCGGCCGGGAATTTTCGCATCGGCTTTATCCAGGATAATCCCCCCATCAAACATGGTAAGGTACGTCAGTTCCGGGACGAAGTGGCAGCGGTTGCCGCTGTTGATCCTGAAATTGCCGCCGAGGCCTGTGAATTAATCGAAGTGGAATATGAAGCGCTGCCAGGGGTTTTTGATCCTTTTGAGGCCCAGGCTGAAGGTGCACCACTGATTCATGAACATGATTTCAAGGGCAATCCCATCAAAAGCAATCGCCTGCCGGTCAACTGGCACATAAAAGATGGAGATCTTGATTATTTCAGGAAAAAATCCCACTATATTGTTGAAAATACCTACCGAACCGGCTGGGCCCATCACTGCTGCATGGGAACCACCGGTATCATTGCTGATTTTGATGGCCGCCATAATCTCACCGTTCATCTGCCTACCCAGATACCGTATCTGGTGCAGAATGATCTGCATAAACTGATGGTGGCCATGGGCCTGAAAGACAAAAATATCCGGGTGAAGTCGCCCACCATCGGCGGGGCTTTCGGCAATAAACTTGATATGCACTGCTACGAATACATCGCCGTGCTCCTGGCCCGGATGGCGGGGAAACCGGTGAAAATCATGTTCGACCGGGAAGAGGAATTCGTCGGCATGGCCCCCCGGCAGCCAACCGTTATCACCATTGCCCAGGGATGCGATGAAAACGGACACCTGACTTTTCGTCAGGCCCGGGCGGTACTTGACAACGGTGCTTATACCTCATGGGGAGCTACGGTGCCATCAGTCATGTATGTGCCCATGACCTCCCTCTATCAGGTCCCGGCGGTGGATTTTCAGGCATATTGTGTTTATACCAACAATATTTACAGCCAGGCATTTCGGGGCTATGGCAATCCTCAGGCTACCTTTGCCATTGAGAGTAATCTGGATGAACTGGCGGTAAAGGCCGGTATTGATCCACTGGAACTGCGTTTACTGAATATAAACAAAGCCAACCAGACCAGCCCAATGGGCCTGAAAATTTCCTCCTGTGGTCTGGGAGAATGTTTTCAGGCGGTACAAAAAAAGCTTGCCTGGGATAAACCCCGGCAGCCGAACCGCGGTATGGGGTTGGCGGCCTTGATTCATGTTGGTGGTGCGGCCAGGATTTATAAATCGGATGGTCATGGTATGATCCTGAAAATGGATGACTTCGGCAAAGTGTCCATCCTGACCGGGGCGGCTGAGATCGGCCAGGGGTCCGAGACCTCCATTGCCCAGACGGTGGCTGAAATTCTGGGTATTCATCCTGATGATGTTACCGTGATCCGTCACGATACCGCGGTCTGTCCCTGGGATGTGGGAACCCATGCCAGTCGCCAGATGTTTCTCTCCTGCAAAGCGGCAATTATCTGCGCCAGCCAGGCCCGGGAGACAATCCTCGGTTATGCCGTTGATTGCATGGAAAAGGAAATTCTCAAAAAAAATCGAAAGAACGACAATTTTGACTGTCAATGGCTACCGTTGCTTCATGACCCGGCCAACCTGGACCTCGGGGGCCGGCACGTCTTCCTGAAGGATCATCCCAATAATGAAGATTACCGGATTGCCATCGACGTCATTCTCCGC
>DQWO01000056.1 GCA_011042595.1 Pseudomonadota bacterium | reverse complement strand
GCTGTCAGACAGGTAGGGGAGCCTCTGGAGATTGGCGGTAATGCCGCCAACGGCGAGGAGGAAAAAACCTCCCTGCTGGATAAAATTTCCGGGCTCCATCGGGATGGAGATGACAGTCCTGACAGGGGATAAGCCTGATCTCCCGCCAATTAGTCATATGTACAATCTATAAAAACTGGATTATCGAATTGCTGAAAAATGCTCAATTATTGATAACTGAGATTTGGTGTGGATTTAAATAAGCATAACAGTAGAGTAAGAGTTTTAGTGATTGATGATGACATTATCCAGAGGATGTTAATCGCTGAAACGCTGAAAAATGATGGTTTTGATATTATGGAGGCAGAAAATGGCCTCCATGCGCTTGCATTGCTGAAAGAATGCAGTGGCGATTCATACCCTCGAATTATTCTTACCGACCTCCATATGCCAGAGATGGATGGTTATGAGTTTATTGCCCACCTCAGGAAGAATGAACTACATTATACCTATATCATAGTTTTGACTTCAGATGATGACCCTGATGCGACAATTCGTTGTTTATCCCTGGGAGCAGATGATTTTGTTCATAAGCCGATAAGAATCGAAGAACTGAAACTGCGTTTACAAGGCGGTGTGAGGGTTATGCAGCTGGAAAATTACCAGCAAATGATATCTTCCCTGGCAAAATTGGCGGAATATCGCAGTGAGGAAACAGGCTACCATCTGGAAAGGGTTGAGCATTATACCCGCATTCTGGGGCATGATTTGAGTGTTCATGAACCGGGTTTACAATTAACTACCCAAATGGCTGAAGATATTGCTCTGGTCAGTCCGTTGCATGACATAGGTAAGGTGGCTATTACTGATAATATTCTTCATAAGCCTGCTCGTCTTACTGGTGAGGAATTTGAAGCAATGAAGGAGCATGCAGTTATTGGCGGGAAATTGTTTTATGATCTCTACAAGCAAAATAAAAATTCCTATAACTAACTTGCCTGGGAGATTGCCATGTTTCATCATGAAAAATATGATGGTTCAGGTTATCCTGAAGGTCGGTCTGGTGATGATATCCCTCTGTCAGCCCGGATTGTGTCTTTGGCAGATGCCTATGATGCCATGACTACTGATCGTTGTTATAAAAAAGCTTTTTCCCATGAAAAGGCTAAGGGTATCATTGTCAGTTGCAGTGGCGCACACTTTGATCCAATGATAGTAAAGTCATTTATCCGGCTCGAAGATAGATGGATTGGGGTGAAAGAAAAATTTGCTGACTAATCTGAAGGAGATATACGCAAGAATGACTAAAAGACAAAAAATCACAACCGTTTTAGTTATTACCCTTTCTGTAATGGCTATCTTATCTGTTTTTTTCTTCTTTTCCAGGAATAATAAACAAACGCGGAAGGCTGAGATTTTCCTCTATCAACGTTTTTTGAGCGCCGAAGCAAAATCCCTGGAAAATCATTTCGACCATCTTCAAGGTATGGCGCGGATGATGGCACATAATCCCATTATCTTGAAAATATTGGAATCCGGTTATCCTGCCGATAGTTCTGGTGATGCCGGGGCAGATCTCGCCGGAACAGTCAATGCTAATTTGATCAGTTTGGCTGGAATATCAGATATATCCGCAGCTTTTATTATGAATAAAGATGGTCTGTGTATATTATCCAGCGCAACAAAATTCATCGGCAAAAATTATGGTTTCCGTCCCTATTTCAAACAGGCGGTTAAAAGTGGTTTCGGGATTTATGCTGCCAGGGGTGTAACAAGTGGTAAGATAGGTATTTATTATTCCGTGGCGATATATAGTGATAGCCGGATTATGGGTGTTGCGGTGCTGAAATTTTCACCATCATTTTTTCATGTTGCCGCGTTGCCAGCCTTGAACAGGAATACAGGAAACAGCGATGGTGAAATTCTTGGTCTGGCTCTGGATGATGGCATTTTCATTATTCCTGCCACTGGAAAAATTTGCAGCCTTGCTCCCCTGGCGGCTTCAAAAAGAGAAAGACTGGCTGCAAGCAGACAATTCCCTGCGGAAAGTGTCGATAATGCAGGTTTCCCCATGACAACCTGGCAGCAACTGCAGAAACAAGGCTATGCGTATGCGGTGAAAAATCCCGAGCAGAAAAAATATCATCTCTTTGTGAAACCAATCGTTCAAAAAAAGATTTATTTGCTTCATATCATTCCTGATGCCAGGTTTAATACCGCCTATACCCCCCTCAGTCAAAGTCAACAGAATCTGTTTAATGTTCTTTATGGCTTGGTGGCCATACTCATCCTGGCTATTATAATCATGGTCTATTACCATTATAAATATCGGCAGCTATATGACCGATTGTTAAAGGAACAAATTGATCATAACCTCTCCCTTGGTTTTTATCAGCAAATCATCAACAGCGCGCCAATAGGGTTCTGGCAGGTCGATCCGACCAGTAAAACCATAAAAACGGTTAATAATGCTTTTTGTGAGATGATTCAGCTGCCGAAAGAAGAGATTGTCGGTCGGCAAATTTTTGACTTTTATACAGATTCTGCCCTGCCGGAATTAAAAGCCAACGTCCGGAACATAGCAGGAAATCAGCATTGTACTTTCCAGAGCCAATTAAAGAAACATGGGGATGGGCTATATGTCTCTGTGGTACAATATTCTCAGCTTGCTGATGACCCACAAAGCGGCACTAAGCAACGTTTTGCATTTTTTACTGATATAAGCGGTACTATCCAGCGGAAAGAGGAATTGAAACTCATGGTCACGGCCTTTGAGCAAAGTGACAGCACCATTGTGATT
>DQWO01000317.1 GCA_011042595.1 Pseudomonadota bacterium | reverse complement strand
GGATTAAAAAGATGAATGGGTGGTCTAGTGTAAGTTCAGTTGGGGCTGAAGGCATCCCGGTAGTAGTCATGATTACAGCGGTAGCGGCGGCGGCTTCTGTTCCCGCCTCATCCACCGATACGAATGCCTTATGGATGACAGCGTCAATAGAGAGGCTACGGGTACCGTTCATGCCTGAGAAGTCTGCAAGTAATGGGTCAAAAGCGTCATTCATGCCCATGGCTTTCAGCATCTTCTTTAACCCCAGGCTGAATTCGTATTCAAATCTGGGCATGGTCAGGTGAAGATATCTCCGGCTGAGGTTGTTGATGATTTCCTCCAACCGGCCAGCGTCAAGAGATGTCTCGAATTCATCAAACCGGTCTGACTCAGGGAGAAATACTACCATTGAGAGTTCCTCTCCATCATACGGTAGCTCCACTGCCTGATACCCATCCCCACGCGCATATTTGAAGTATTCTGTCTGGGACATCATCGGCACGGCAACCTGGACGCCTTCAGCAAGATGGAAAATACCATTCTGCTGAGTGTCCTTTTCATCAAAAGGGTGCAGCCAGGCGGCGTTAAAGTAAATTGCATTGGTAAGAACCAGTCTGGTCAGCGGGGTAATAGAACCTTGGGGAAGGAGATCATTGATCCTATCTTCCGTCTGCTCACTGACCCAGTTATTGATGCACACACGGGAATCTTCCGGTACGTTCCGGAAATCCAGGAGGTTCAGTCCCGCACCATAGTTTTCAGCCATAATATCAAGAAATTCCGGAAGGAATGGATAGCCGGTCTGACCCCAGATGGCATTTATGACATTCAACCTGAATCCATCTCCATTTTGGCCCTCGGCACCCTGACCTCGGCTGGCGAGTTCGAGATCCAAAGCATTAAAAACAGGGTGTAAATGCGCCTGAGTAAGACTGAAATGGAGCGTATCCGCCATCTGGCTCGCGGTCTCATTCCTTGCCCCGGCATACGTCATGGCCAGAGCAAGAGAAATGCTGTAGGGAGAGTAAAAAATGTTTCCAACCCCTCCACGGACCTCCTGGTAGAAATCAAAAGCAAAAGCGCTGTTTCCTGCCGCCAATTCTGTAAGCTTGGCCTCCGGCACATCCGGAGCATTGTCTCGTTGCTGTTCCGACTTGAGTTCCTGAAATTCCCATAGATACTCATCAAATTCCCATTGATACGTGTCGCTGGCAAGCCAGTTGTTTATATCCTTTACATCCTTCCCGGGTTCGCAGAGGACCAGGCACCAGGCATAGGTTCCTGGAGGAATGCCGGTCGAAAAATCAAAGGCAAACAAAGTTGTGGACGTGATATCCACGACTGACCAATCCGGCAATGCGGTGCCAATCACATTGGGTTCGCCAAATAATCCATCAGCATATATGCAATAGAATGTGGCATCCGGAGTACCGAGCGCAAAGTAGACATCTGCATTTTGGGCAGGAATATCGGTGGCGTTTACCTCGCATTTCACCTGCATCTTATCCCCGGCTACAAAAGAACTCTTATTCAATGCTAAAGAGACACCCCTGGCTACCACGTCAGTAGAAAAAAGCGCAAACACCAGTAATGTCAGTATCCAGATAACCAACTTCCTTGTTTTCATCTTGATTTTCTCCGGGTAATTACAAAGGTACGCACTGCCACAATATCAGCTGCCGGGCTGGGCATCAAGCTGATTATAATGCCGGGGAAAAATCTAATGCTTCACCCTGGTTCCCAGCCTCAACTATGATAGCAAGGAACTTTTCCTTGTTACTTGATGATGTGCTGTAGGCAATACTGCTGTCAGCTGCTGAGGGCTATCAGGGAAACACCAATTTCCTGCTCAAGCGCCTGCAGCCTGCCCAACTGTTCTTTGCTGAGTTGGGCGGCCAGCACATCATTACAGGAAAAAGCGAGAATTGTTGTTCCCAGTTCCTTTTCCAGCTGATCAATCGTCTCCAGTTGCTGTTTGCCGATCTTGGAATAACCACAGACACTAGCCATGATATCACCTCCTGTTTCAGGTTCTTTCTTACCAGCATAACAACTCAAACGAAAAAAGCAAATGAAGAAAATCGGCATCTCCTGAGCCTGGAGATGCTTCCCCGATGGTCACAGAATATATAGGGTGTTTTTGTTTTGGCTGTTTTCAGGTGAACACATTTTTATGCCTTGACATTCGCTGGCGCTTGTTTTAGAGAATGGTCTTATAAATTTATAGAAAAGTTCAAAGTGGCAGGCTGTCTGGATGGACAGCCGCCTGAAAAGGGAATGCCGTGAAAATCGGCAACGGGCCCGTCGCTGTAACCGGGGACGAAAATCGCGAAATGCCACTGGCTGAGTTATGTAGCTGGGAAGGCGCGGTGAGTAGGATAATCCGGAAGTCAGAAGACCTGCTTTGAATCTGATAGACAGCTGATCTCCGTGGTAAGGGATACAGTTAGTTTCTGTGGGAAAATCAGGGATCCCCGGATCAGTAAAATGGTCCGGGGATTTTTTTGTTTTTATCGCAAGCATGGAAGTGGGGAATATAATGAAATATCGTCGTTCAATAGTCATTCTGGTGACCATGGTTGTTTGCTTGGGGATCGGACTGCCTGTTTATGGATCATATCCGGTTCGTTTTACCGATACTGCTGGCCGCCAGGTGGAGATCGATAAAACCCCGCAGCGGGTGGTATCACTGGTGCCGACCATTACTGAAATGATCATGCGTCTGGGGGCGGCGGACAGGGTGGTCGGGATCACTTATCATTCCGTCCTGCCGCCGGCATGCGCCGGCAAGAATATTGTCGGGGGTTTTCTG
>DQWO01000192.1 GCA_011042595.1 Pseudomonadota bacterium | reverse complement strand
TCGTAAACAGGTGGAACGAGTGGCTACCAGCCTGGCAATCTGAAAAAAATAGGTTTGCCAATCCGGTCGTGATGGGTGTTCAATGGCCATGTTTTATTCCTTCCGATTAGCTGGAAAGGCGATTTCTGTAGATGGGGAAACAGTTACACAGTGCTTTTACTTCTTCTCTGATTTGTCGAATTTTCGTGGTGTTATCCGGGTCATTAAGCACCGTAGTAATAAAACCGGCAATGGTTTCCATCTCCTTTTCCCCCATTCCCCGGGTTGACACCATCGGTGTCCCGATACGGATACCACTGGGGTCGGTGGGTGGGCGCTGATCAAAAGGGATGCCGTTTTTATTGGCCGTAATTCCCGCCTCATCAAGCACTTCTTCCGCCCGCTTGCCGTTGACCGGCTGGGAAGTAAGATCAATGAGAAAGAGATGGTTGTCAGTACCGCCGGAAATGATGCTGAAACCCCGATCGTGAAGATTTTGGGCCAGATGACGGGCATTACTGACTGTTTGCTGCTGGATATATTTGAAATCGTCGCCCATGGCTTCCCGGAAAGATACCGCCTTGGCGGCAATCACATGCATCAGAGGGCCACCCTGAATGCCGGGGAAGATAGCTTTGTCTATCCGGTCGGCATATTTCTGTTTGCAAAGAATCATGCCTCCCCGTGGTCCCCTAAGGGTTTTATGGGTGGTGGTGGTAACAAAATCGGCGAAAGGTACCGGTGATGGATGAACCCCCGCGGCCACCATGCCGGCGATATGGGCCATGTCGACCATCAATATGGCGCCGACCCGATCGGCAATCTGCCGAAACCGGGGGAAATCAATTTCCCGGGAGTAGGCACTGGCACCGGCGACAATCATTTTTGGTTGTTCGCGGGTGGCAATTTCCTCAATTTCATCGTAGTCGAGATAATGGGTTTCCCGGTTGACCCCATAGGAGATGGAATGGAAAAGCTGACCGGAAAAGCTTACCGGAGCCCCATGAGTCAGATGCCCGCCATGGGCCAGGCTCATGCCCAGTATCTTATCTCCGGCATCCAGGACACTGAAGTAGACTGCCATATTGGCTGCTGATCCTGAAAGGGGCTGGACATTGACATGTTCGGCCTGAAACAGTTTTTTGGCCCGTTTGATGGCCAGCTGTTCAATCTGATCCACAAATTGGCAGCCACCATAATAGCGCTTGAACGGATATCCTTCCGCGTATTTATTGGTCAGTACACTTCCCTGAGCTTCCAGAACTGCCTGGCTGGCATAGTTTTCGGAAGCAATCATGATCAGCTTTTCTTCCTGTCGCCTGGTTTCATCCTCTATTAATTGAAAAACAGCGGGATCTGCGGCCGCCAGGTGGGGACTTGATGGGGTTTTACCCAGTTGTTTCACTCGCCTTTCATGGCGGCCACCGGCAAAAGAAGTACTCAGCCAGGTTTTGGTGAGGTCAATGGCCTTGTCGGCGTCGGTAACCCGACCGCCAAGTACCAGGATATTGGCATTGTTATGTTCACTGGCCATCCGGGCGGTGAATTGATCAGTTACCAGTGCCGCCCTGATCAGTGGATTGCGGTTGGCAGCAATGGACATGCCAATGCCGGTGCCGCAGATGAGAATCCCCCGGGGATACTGGCCGCTGGCCACCATGTCAGCCAGACGGTAGGCATAAACCGGGTAATCAACAGAAGCTTCAGAGTCAGTTCCCAGGTCGGTTATATTATAGGTGTCAGCAAGGGCGGCCTTTAATTGTTCCTTTAAGGCATAGCCACCATGATCACTGGCAATCACTAGAGGAAGAAGTGTATTTTGTTGCAACTGGGTAGTCATTATTGTCAATCCTGATAGCGGCTGAAGGCCAGGCAGGCATTAGTGCCGCCAAAACCGAAAGAGTTTGAAATTGCCGCATCCAAGGTTATTTTTTGAGCCTGGTTGGGAACGTAGTTCAGATCACACAGTTCATCCTGATTTTCCAGGTTGATGGTTGGATGAACCATGCCGCGATTCAGGGAAAGAACCGTGATGGCTGCTTCCACCGCCCCGGTTCCCCCCAGCATGTGGCCGGTCATGGACTTGCTGGAGCTGACCAGCAGTTTGTCCGCGTGGTCGGCGAAAACTTTTCTGATTGCCATGGTTTCATAAAGATCATTGAAATAGGTGGAAGTCCCGTGGGCATTGACATAACCATATGTTTCTTTTGGCAGTCCGGCATCATCTAAAGCCAGCTGGATTGCCCTGGCAGCACCTTCACCTTCAGGAGCCGGGGCGGCCACATGGAAAGCATCAGCGCTGGCTCCATAGCCGACTATCTCCGCCAGGATCGGTGCCCCTCGCCGGAGAGCAAATTCCAGTTCTTCCAGAATCAGGATGCCGGCGCCTTCAGCCATGATAAAACCGTCCCGATACGCATCGAAAGGACGGCTGGCTTTTTCCGGCTGATCATTTCTGGTGGAGAGGGCTTTCATGGCATTAAAACCGGCGACACTCAAGGCGGTAACCGCCGATTCCGTTCCTCCGGCTATCATAATATCTGCATCCTGGCGCTGAATAATTTTAAATCCTTCTCCTATCGAATGGCTGCCGGTGGCACAGGCGGTGATCACCGAAAGATTCGGACCTTTTGCATTGTGGCGGATGGAGATATTGCCCGGTGCCAGGTTGGAAATCATGCCGGGGATGAAAAAAGGTGAAATGCGTCTGGGGCCGCTCTTTTTCAGGATATCATGATTACGTTCAAGTAATTCCAGACCCCCAAGACCCGAGCCAACGGAAACTCCGGTTTTGGTGCTGAGTGAATCATCAATGG
>DQWO01000038.1 GCA_011042595.1 Pseudomonadota bacterium | reverse complement strand
GAGTCATATTTTCACCCGGAGAAAAATATACGGCGCCGCTCTGGCCCCCATTGAAACGGTCAACCCAAAAATTCCGTCTACGATCACCGCCGCAGTCCTGGCCCAGATGTCCAGGAGGCGGCAATTTGGCCCCCGAGTGGTTATCCATGGCCCCCTGGATGTTGATTGCGCTCTCAGCCAGGTGGCGGCCAGCCGTAAGGGAGTTTCTGACAACCAGTCCGGCAATTATGATTTCTATGTTTTACCCGATACCAACAGTGCCTACTTCTTCTCCACCTTTCTGAAATATATCGGCAGGATTCCCACCATCGGTGTTCTATTGGATGGAAACAACTCCCTGGTCCTCAATTCCGGCCCCCTGACCGCGGAACAACGACTTGCTGAGATTGCACTGGCAGTTATTGCCAACGAGGTGGCAAAATCATGATACTGGCTGTCAATGTGGGATCCACCTCGGTTAAAATGACCCTGGAAAATTTTTCCGGGAGCCTCAAACATACAAATTTCCCCTTGCAGATCGGATCACGGGAAACCCTCTTTACCTCGTCCTGTTTTATGGCTGAAGTTAAAAACCTTGAACCGAAAGTTATGGAATTTTTATCCACTAATGGGATAACATTGTCTAAAGTAACCATCATTGTCAGTCGCGGCGGCTTGCAACGCCCGGGAACTGCCGGGGCTTACCTGATTAATAGATCCATGTGTAATGACTTATGTCAGGGGATATATGGACACCATCCATCCTCCCTGGGGCCGGTTCTGGCCTTTATTCTGGCAGAAAGGGCAGACTGTCGGGCTTATGTCATTGACCCGCCATCAACCGATGAGTTCAGTGATCTGGCTCGCTTATCCGGCATTCCTGAAATCCGGCGTGAAAGTGCCTTCCATGCCCTGAGTCATAAAGCAGTTGGTCGACGGGCCGCTGCCGAGCTGGGCAAAAGTTATGATCAATGCCGACTGGTGGTTGCCCACTTGGGGGGAGGAATTACTATCGGTGCCCATGATCGAGGACAAGTTGTTGATTGTACCCATGGCTTAAGTGAAGGACCTTTTTCTCCCGAACGGGCAGGTTCACTGCCAACCCTGGAGCTGTTGAAAATACCTACTGATCATCCATCAGGAAACTGCCAGACGGAAAAAAAGTTGGTGGGCGAAGGGGGACTGCAGGCCTACCTGGGAACCAAGGACGCCCTGGAAGTAGAGAGTCGTATCAGTGAAGGAGATAAACAAGCCGCCCTGGTTTATGAAGCTATGGCTTACCAGACTGCCAAGGATATCGCCGCCATGGCGGCGGTGCTGGCTGGAGAAGTGGATGCCGTGGTGCTGACCGGATCGCTGGCAAAATCGAGCCTGTTGCTGGAATGGATTACCGCCAGAGTGGCCTTCCTGGGACCCATTCTTGTCTATCCGGGCGAAGGAGAAATGGATGCTTTGCTGGCTGCCGCTCACAGAATTCTTGGTGGCGAGGAAGAGTGGATAACATACGAGCACTAAAGCGGGCTTAAACCAGCAACCCAGTGGTCAGTGAGAAAAGGAGATTGCATGCCGTCCACAAATATCCATGGCCGAGAAATTTATTTTGAAATACATGGGGATGGCGATCCCATCGTCCTGATGCACCATGGCTTTGGCTGCACAAAAATGTGGCAAGATATCTACCCGCCATTGGTGAATAATGGCTACCAGGTCATCATGTATGACCGACGGGGATATGGAAAATCAGCTGGAGGAGATGATTTCAAGAAATTGTATGTGAGCGATACCTTCCGTGCAGAAAGCGTCACAGAATTGGATCAATTCATGGCTTTTCTCGGCATCCCTTCTTTTCATCTCATCGGCCAGTGTGAAGGAGGCATCGTAGCCATCGACTATGCGGTTCAATTTCCAGAGCGGGTAAAAACTGTTATCACCTCGAGCACCCTGTGCTACAGCAAAGTACCTATGTCTGATTTTAATGCCGTGAAATTTCCCCACCCTTTTCAAGAATTGGAACCTAAACTGAAAGAAAAACTGATCAGCTGGCATGGCAAAGACCACGCCGAACCATTTTATAATCAATTCAGAAAGTACGGCGGTGGCTATGGCAAAGACATCTTTGACCTGCGGAAATCATTGACAAAAGTAAGCTGTCCGTCCCTGGTCCTCTATCCTGACCGGAGCTTTCTCTTTGAGGTGGAACAGGGGGTAGACTTTTATCGCCATCTTGCCGCTGGAGAACTGGCGGTACTCCCAAAATGCGGCCATAACACCTATGAGTATCAACCAAAAGCATATGTCCGCCATGTCCTTGATTTTCTCAAGAGACATCACTATTGACAATTTATTCCGTAAAGGAAAACCAGATCATGAACAATAACAAGTGGAAAAATTTAGATGTTCTTTTCAACCCATCTTCCGTCGCAGTCATCGGCGCTTCGAGTAATCCCGCCAAGCTGGGGTTTCACGTCATGAAAAGCCTGACCCAGGGAGGGTTTGCGGGGAAAATCATTCCCATCAATCCGGGGACCCGGGAAATTATGGGTAATCAAGTTTACCCTTCCCTTATTGATTACGAAAGCACAATAGATCTGGCCATCGTGGTCGTCCCGGCCGGGCTGGTAGCTGGCGTCTTTACCGAATGTGCAAAAAAAGCCGTAAAAGGCATCGTCCTGATTACCGCGGGGTTTAAGGAAATCGATGATCCAGCAGGCACAAACCTTCATGAAAAAATCGCCGTCATTGCCAACAACTCCGGCATCCCGGTCATCGGCCCCAACACCTTCGGCATGATTAACTTTCAGGCCCGCCTGAATGCTTC
>DQWO01000089.1 GCA_011042595.1 Pseudomonadota bacterium | reverse complement strand
TCTCAGAATCTGGCTGGCAAAGTCCGGATGCTGATTGATAAGGCCAGGAAAAAACTCCTGCGCCATACCACCATTGAAACCCTGAAAGCAGGGGAATACAAGTAATAACTCAACTTTCTGAGTCATGAAAAAACAGCCGAAAAAAATTATTTAAAGGCTGTTCCGGCATGGCTCTCGCTCATTCTCGCTGCACATCGTGTGCAGCTGTGATGTGCCCGCCGCGAATCGCCGTCGTGCTGATTCGTTCGGCGGTCAATGCCGCTATGAGCCAAGCCCGAACAGCTTGACAATTTATCCTGAAAGTCCAACCCAGAAAGTTGAGGTAATAACCTTCTGCTAAAATCCATAAAGAAAAAAGGTGGGCGGCTGAAACAGCCGCCCACCTTTTTTAGTTTATGCACCCTTTCCGGCTCTATTTCTTCTTTCCCGAACACATTAAGGTGAAATAATCCATAAAAACAAAGTCGGGACTTTTTTCCGGAATATGGCATTCCAAACAGATTTCCGCATCCCGTGTTTTGACTATTTTCTCCGGATCTCCCTTCGAATTAACGTGCATTGAGCCCGGTCCATGGCATGATTCGCACTGAACATTTGCATAGAAGCTTATATCTTTCAAGTCAGAAAATCCACCATCACGGTCGTAAGCCAAGGAGTGACAGCCAATACAATCCTTATCGAACTGCTGCTGTTTAGCCACCAGACCCTGATATGCCCGGGCATGGGCGCTTGCCCTCCATCGTTCATAACGTTCCTGGTGACATTTACCACAGGCTTCTGCCCCCACGTATTTATTCCCCTCCTCAATGCCGGCAATTTTTTTCATTGGGATCGTCATCGATCCCGTCGCTTTGACTTTTTGCAGCCTTTTAAGCTTTTCGAGCAAAGCCTCAACTTTGGGACCTATCTCCGGGTGATCAGGAATATCAAGCCGTAATTGAATGAATTTATTCAGATAGAATTTACCGTCTATCTCGGTACCTTTAAACCGCTGGGATGAAGGCAGCGCTGAGGTACCAGCGGCTGAAAGGAATGTAAGCATCAGTTGCCCAATATTTTTACCACCCCGATCCAGGTGGGTAATATACGTATTTTTAACTTTAATCGGCAGGGAAATCTGGTTTTTCCTGCTGCTGCCGACAATCAAATCAATCTGCAGATCATGCTGGGCCAACCGGCGACACTGACGGCCCGGCATATTGGTCAGTAAAATCACATAGTCTGCCCCGGCTTTTTTCAGCCGTGGTACCAGTTCGGTCGCCACAGCAAGGGGGTCTTTGATCATGATTTTATGTCCCCCGGGAATTTTATCCAGTTTCAGTTTCTTAGCAATCAAGCCGAAAATGGCCACCTTTACCCCAGCTTCGGTCTTCATTACCCATGGTTTAAACAGTAAATCTCCATGTTTATCGCACAAATTGGCAGAAACAAAGGGGAATTTCGCCTTGGCTCGTTTTTTTAATAAATAATCAATTCCTAAAGAAAGGTCATAGGCACCGATATTGAGTGCGTCACAACCCATTGCATTATAGGAAGAAATGATTATGTCAGAAACCAGCTGGGCTTCCAGAATTTTATCCGGTTTAATAACTTCCCGTCGAAAAAGTAAATTACCGGCATTAACCGTCAAGAAGGAAGGAATTTCTTTTCTGACTTCATCCAGATAGGTTGCGCGTTTGGCCAGACCGCCCCGCGGATTTTTATGTCAACCACAGGGAGTAATGGCACCCCGTTCGTCAACGGAGTAAAGGATATGCAGGGTCTTACCCCCGTTTTGCGCATACAGGTTGCAAGCCCAACAGAAACACAAGATAAAAACGACCAAAGCCATGACATTCTTCATCAAAAAATATCTCCAATTCTAAGACAAAATTAGTGCCTTACTCCTGAAATGCTGTCACTCTTTTCAGTACCCCCTTGAGGGGTGTAAAAAACAAGAAATAGTCGGGAATAGATTCAGGATGTTCGGGCTTGGCTCATAGCGGCATTGGGTGCCGAACGAATCACCACGACGGTGATTCGCGGCACACACCTCGGAGCGGCACACGATGTGCTGCGAGAATGAGCGAGAGCCATGCCGGAACATCCTGATGCCTTAATTTGGGTTGCGGGCGTTAAGCCCACCTTAGCAGAAATTCCGGCAGTCACCTACCTATTAATTATAAAATCAGATTATACCACATAAAACATTTCTCCCGCAAGAATTATCCCTTTTCATTGTCTTCCTGACTCTTGACTTCAAACAACAGATGAGGTAATTCTCACATACGTGGCCAATATCTGAAAATCTTCAGACTTAGGTTAAAAATCGGCGAACTAATCTGTTATCACCATAGATAGTAGGGAGTATCGTAATGATCACAAGCATTTCGGAAAAACTTTTTGCCCGAGCCCAAAAAACCATTCCCGGCGGTGTCAATAGCCCGGTACGGGCCTTTCGTGCCGTGAACCTCCCCCCCCGGTTTATTGTTCGGGGCCAGGGATGCAATATATTTGATGCCGATGGAAATCAATATATCGATTATGTCGGCTCATGGGGACCGTTGATCGTCGGCCATGCTCACCCGGCGATTGTAGCCGCAATCAGAGAACAGGCCGGCCGGGGTACCAGCTTTGGCGCCCCGACGACTTTGGAAATTGAATTGGCAGAGATGATTGTGGATGCCATCCCATCCATGGAAATGGTTCGGATGGTAAATTCAGGCACGGAAGCCACCATGAGCGCCATCCGCCTGGCCCGTGGGGCCACGGGTCGCAAAGAAGTGGTGAAATTTGCCGGCGGATACCATGGCCATGTTG
>DQWO01000029.1 GCA_011042595.1 Pseudomonadota bacterium | reverse complement strand
GATATTACCATTTATTTCAATGAAGAATCAGGTATTCCCACCCGGATAGATGGCGATATTCCGTTCATCGGCTGGGTCCATTTCAATCTGCGACAAATTATGAGGACCGACCGGAAGTAAGGCGAAAAATATGATCGCCCAGTTTTTGAATATCCAGTTTCTGCTGATAACCTAGAATTGACTGCAATTGTTTGATTTTTTGACGCAACGCCCCGATTGAAAGCCCGGGATAGCGATAACGTTGGAATTCTGAACGATATTTGGAATTGGAATGAAATGATTTAATATATTTAGCCAGCCGCCGTTTTGCCACTTTAGAGCGTCCCATAAACCTCGCTGAAGATGGGGGCAAAGGTTTATCGGCAGATTCCTGAACAATCTTTTCCAACACCTCAACAATCATTTGGCTGGCCAGTAACCCATCCTGTGAGGCCAGATAGCCTGCCATAAGTTCCCGACGTTCACGACCATCCGCAGCCCCCAATTCTCCGGCTAAAATGCTGCTGATTGTTTCCTTGAGAACGGTAAAATCATGACACTGGTAACTCAAGGCATTGGGAAGCCGGTAGAAACCATTGTCATACTCGAAATCACCCTTTTCCTGGTAGCTCAGTGCCGGTACCCGCATGATATATGCTTCAACCCCGGTGGTACACCCATTATGAATCACCGCCCGGGAGGCCAGCAGCCAGGGAATAACATTACCCTCGTTTATAACTTTCACCCGCTGACAACCAGCAGCAAGTTCATGATAAATACTGGGGTTTTCAACCGGGTGGGGACGAACGATGACAGTCAGTTCGGGGAATTCCTGTTCCAAACGGGGAATCATGTCTTGAAAACTTTCAAACACCTCCTGTTTATGATCCCGCAGCCCTTCGGCAAAATGACGCTCCAAGCCAACCGCAGCCCGGCCAAAACGTGGTTTCTCACCCGGATTTTTCAGCGGCTGAAAAAGGTTCTGATCGGGGTAAAAAGCATTAACAAAACTGAAGTTTGTATTTATGAGCAGGAATTCACCGTATTTCTGCTGCAGATGCTCAGTTTCTTCAGCAAAAAATGGCTGCATCTCCGGCCGCAACATATCACCACGGGGGTTTCCGGTCAGATGGATAGGAATATCAGGCGGCAGGAAAGGATATTGCCGCCACAGCTCGGCATTTTCCTCACCCCAGGCAAACAGGTGAGAAACATGGAGCATCGCTTCGGGAGAAAGACGGCGGCTAAAATAGGTTTCAGCCGGAGGATGAATCAGGGCCTCTTCATCCCAGCCGGCAATTATATGCCCCAGTTGTCGCATGATCCGAAACATTTTCAGGCTGCGGGCGGTCATGCTTTTTGCCAGGTAGATGCTGGGGGGGAAAGCTCCAATACGAAAACTTATCTCCAGACGGGAGCCAATGATAACAGAAAATCCATGCCGAGCGGCAATACAGGCAAGCAATAACTTGGCGTCAAGTTCGCGAACCTGATTCTCGACCGGAATAATGAGAGAGCGGTTCATGGCACTACGGGATGGAATAAATCAATCAAGAAGCTCAGCCGGAGAAAAGCCCTGCTGCAGCATAAATTCGGCATATTTGAAATCCAGCTCCGTATCTATATTAACCACAAGATCGTCAATAACCACATAGGAGGTTTTATCGCCTTTAATACTTTTTTTACCAACCAGGCATTCCCGGCTGATGGCATAGGCCACCCCATTTCGATGATAAACGGGAACCAGTTGCTGCCGGGCGATAATGGCCGCCCCAGCAGGATCATAATAATCCAGACGATCACCATTGAGGATCAACTGTTTAAGGGGATGAGATTTGGAATCGGTTTCACTCACGGTCCAGACGGCATCGTAATCACCATCCAGGAGATGGGAAATGGTTTTTGTCACTTGGGACGGACAGCGGAATGGTGATGTGGGCTGCAGCATGATCACAATATCATAGCGACAGTGATCCATTTCTTCACAAGCCAACAGGGCATGGTAAAGCACATCCCAGTCGGCAATGCGGTCGCCGGAGAGGGATTCCGGCCGCATAAACGGTGCCTCAAGCCCGTAATCCACCGCAGCGGCGACAATATCAGGATGATCAGTGGAAACCACCGCCCGATCAACATAATCAAGTTTGCCCACCAATTGCCCGACCAAACCCACCAGCGGCACCCCACCAAGGGGTCGCAGGTTCTTGAGTTCAACCCCTTTACTGCCCCCCCTGGCCGGCACCACCACCAGAATTTTACGAGCATCAATCATGCCAACCTCTACTGAAAATACTTATTACCAATTACCAAACATGCATTTACTCCTCCAGCAGACTGACAACTTCAGAAAGAGGAAAAGCTTCATCAACCGGAATAAATTTGCACCGATTTTCCCTGGCCGAGATACGGTCGGATTCACCATCGCCGACCACCATAACCCTGGAGCTTTTGACCTTTTCCCGATCAATAATCATCGCCAGGGTCTCGGACTTTTTCCGCGGATAACCAAAAACATCAACAAAGTAATCAGACCATCCACGATAAGCTATAATCTCTTTCAGGGCCTCTTCAGGGGTAGTTGAACTGACATACAGCCTGACCCGGGATGAGAGAAAAGCCAAAGCCTCTGCGGCACCCTTAATTTCCCGGCAGTGTTTTGCCTCGCCGACAACAATATTATTAAAAACAGTTGCCAGGGACAGTACCTCAGAGCGGAAGTTCTTCAACCGGCAATGGTCACGCCGCGCAAGAATTGCGGCCAGGATTTCAAAGCGGCTAGCCTCAAACATTTCATCCAGCACGGCACGGACAATATCCTGGG
>DQWO01000305.1 GCA_011042595.1 Pseudomonadota bacterium | reverse complement strand
CTTTCAGGATACATTGTCAAGCTGTTCGGGCTTGGCTCATAGCGGCATTGACCGCCGAACGAATCACCACGACGGTGATTCGCGGCGGGCACCTCACAGCTGCACACGATGTGCAGCGAGAATAAGCGAGAGTCATGCCGGAACAGCCTTTAAATAATTTTTGTTCGGCTGTTTTTTTCACAACTCAGAAAGTTGAGTTGATTAACTAAACTGGATGATTCTCGAACTGTTAAACTGCCGGTGAGTTTAGTTCCCGCTCATTCTCGTCAGCAGTCCATGGCCTGCCTGTCGGCAGACACGGCCGGCTCAGAGACGCTTTACTTTTGTAACCATCTGACATTATTGGTGACGACAGGACATTTTCTGACTTTTTGCAAATCCATCATAATTCAGCGACATTCAAAATATTGAGTCGATATCCCGATATCCACTCAATATGCGAATGATTTCAATCGACTGGGCGGTAACTCTGTAATAAACGATGTATCGTTTAATGGGGAAACTTCTGATGCCAGGCAATAGTTCGTCCCTTATCCTACCTATTTCAGGAGCGGAACAGATCAACTGACATTGTTCAAGGATGAAATCAAGAAATTTGTCCGCAACCTGGGGAGAATCATTGGCAATATATAACCAGATGTCTTCGAGGTCATGAGTTGCCTGCTCAGATATGGTCAACACGTATTTTTTCATGTGGCGAACATTTTTCGAGCGTCGTGCTTGATTTCTTCAACAAGTTTCCGGTCAAATTTTGTGAATTTACCAGCATCAAGTTGTTTAATCCCTACCAGCATCTCGCTCCTTAAATCTTCGATCATTTTTGAACGTTGCTCATCCCTCAGCTGCAAAAGACGAAGACCTTCTCTGATTAATTCGCTTGACGATTTGTACATCCCGGACTTTACTTTCCGGGCAACCCAATCATCCATTTCCGGGGTCAAGGATATGTTCATAATTATCACCTCCTGTAAAAAAGCATACAACGAATAGCAAAAAATATCAATTATCGCAAAAACCGGGCCAGCCCCCTATTTATTCCCTTCGGCCATCAACGAAAACTTCTCCTGCTCCCGCAGTGCTTTCACCGCCTCCCCATTTGATCCAAGAAGCAGAGCAATATGACGGGTCTTCTCACTATAACCCAGGCCGATTTTCAAAGTCATGGTCAACGGGACCGACAGCAGCATACCCACCGGCCCCAGCACCCAACCCCAAAAAGCCATGGAAACGAAAATAACCAGCGGTGAAAGTCCAACCCCTGATCCCATGATCTTTGGTTCAAGAATATTCCCGACAATCATGTTTATAACCAGATACAGGCCGGCCGTCGCCGCCGCCGGAGCCAGACCAAGCTGGACCAGGGCCAGCAGAACCGATGGAACCGCGGCAATAATTGAACCAATGGTCGGAATAAAGTTCAGCAGAAAAGCCAGCACCCCCCACATAACCGCAAAATCAACCCCGATAATCCAGAGACCGATGGTAACCAGCCCCCCGGTAACCAGACTGGTGCCGGTCTTCAGGGCCAGATACCGGTTGACACCACTGATAATCCGGTCATATTTTTCCATATCAGCATCGGGGCTACCGGCTATGGCCTTGAGTTTATCCGTAAAACCAGAGGCCTCGAGCAGGATGAAAACCAGGGTCAACATAATCATAAAAGTATTGGTCAACATCCCGAACAGGTTATTGAGCATATTCGCGGCAATACTCATGAGCTTGCCCGGATCAAACTGGTCCATGAGAATCTTTTCCGTAAGCTCAATTCCGTGACCTTCCAGCCAGGCAATCAAATCTTTGAACATCGCATGCAGACGTTCCTGGTACTGAGGTATTGCCCGGGAAAATTCCGCCATGGAAGAGGTCACCAGGGTTGCCAACATCATTTCCACCAGGATGACTACCAGCACCAGCAGGAGGATGGAAACAATAGGTGGCACCTTCCTGGTTCGCAGCCAATACACGGGAGGAGCACAGATAATGGCAAGAAAGGACGCCAGCAAAAACGGTACGACAATGGCTTTTGCCGACATGATACCGGCAATAACAATGACAAACGCAGCAAGATTAATCAGCATGATATTCCTATCTCAATTATTTAGTGTTCATCCAGAAACATTCATTTTCTGATGAACGTTTTCAGCGATCAGCAGTCAGCTTTCAGTAAAATATTGGAAAAATAGCTGGTTAAGCTGATAGCTGAAGGCTGATAGCTAGCAGCCTATCCGGAAGCATCAGTTTCCGGATAGAAACTAATCAAGATCCAGCTTCGCCTTGCACTGATTACATTTGACCACGCCCCGAAAAACCTGGTTGCCGCATTCAGGACAGATATAGCGGGCTTCTTCATCTTCAATCCATTTATCCGTCCCCACCTCCCGCCAATAGGGAATGGCCCGCAAAATAACCTTTTTGCCAACCACCATGGGAAAATCTTCAATATGCCGACAGGGAAACTCATCACATTCGTGACAGCCGGCGTAGCCTTTCGCCTGGGTACAGGCCCTGATCTCACAATGCCGGCAATGCATAAACAGATCATCGGACAAACACCCCTGGCAGCGGATATCGTCTGCTGTAAAATTTTCAGTATTGGGGAGAATGCCTTTACCGGAAACTCCCCCTTTGTAAAGGGCCACCAGCCGCTCCTTGAATTTCTGATTATCATCGCGGTGGGCTATATAAATGGCACAGACGCCGCAATAAAGACCGCAGGGGGCAACAAAATCAGGATTTATTTTCATGGTTCCAACCTTTTTTAACTATCATTTTCAAATTCAGCTTCAATAAACTTTTTACCACCCTGTAG
>DQWO01000138.1 GCA_011042595.1 Pseudomonadota bacterium | reverse complement strand
TCAAGAATCCGGACAGGCATCAGCATCAACAAATATATGTAACTCAACTTTGATACATTCGTAAAAAGTCGCGAAATCGATGGCACAGTAAAAGTTTCAGCTTCGAGGCAGGCAAAACCTGAGTGATGAGGCGTACTTACAGTACGTTGAAGTAGCGAAGGTTGCAGCCTAACGAAGAAGATGGAGTTTTTACGAAGCCATCAACTTTCTGAGTTGGACTTTCAGGATACATTGTCAAGCTGTTCGGGCTTGGCTCATAGCGGCATTGACCGGTCAAAATGCTCAGGATATCTTCTTATCCAGCAGCTGGCGAATCCTGGGCAAAAGCTCCGTGAACTTGTAAGGTTTATTGATAAAATGACCATCGCTCAGGCTGACAAAATCCCGGGGAAGATTGTCATCGGTATAGCCGGAACCAAAGAGAACCCGAATATCCGGACAGATATGCTTGATTTTTTCACTTAATGTTTTTCCGTCCATCAGGGGCATGACCACGTCGGTAAACAGGAGATCAATTTTCTCCTGGTGGGTTATTGCTGTCTCCAGGGCTTTCAGGCCGTTTTCGGCGGCAATTACCGTGTAGCCGGCCTTATGCAACTGGTGGCTGGTTATCTCCCTGATTTGGGTATCATCTTCAACCAGCAGGATGGTTTCGCTGCCGCCGACCGGAAGCTTATCAGTTTCTTCCTTCGCCGCTTCCGTAACTTCTTCGGCCATAATCGGCCAGTAGACCTTAAAGGTGGTTCCCTGTCCCGGTTCACTGTAAACATAAATGCCGCCCTGGTTCTGCTTGACAATGCCATGGACTGTCGCCAGTCCCATACCGGTGCCTTTCCCCACCCCCTTGGTGGTGAAAAAAGGCTCAAAAATATGTTTTCTCACCTCTGCGCTCATGCCGCAGCCGCTGTCCTCCACCTGCAGCTGCATATACTCGCCGGGAGTGACTCTCTCGTGGTCATGAGCATACTCTTCACCCAGAAAAACCTGGGAGGTGGAAACCCGGATAACTTTTCCGGTTTCATCCGGATTTTCCCTGATCGCATCCCGGGCATTGACGACCAGGTTCATGAGAATCTGTTCCAATTGCCCCGGGTCGGCATAGATAATGTCAACAGGTTTGTCCAGGGCTGTTTCCAGAGTAATATCTTCAGTGATAAGTCGCCGCAGCATTTTCTCCATATCAGTTACCAGTTTATTGATCTCAAGCGGCTTTGGCATCATCATCTGCTTGCGGCTGAAACCCAGCAGCTGACGGGTAAGGTTGGCTGCCCTTTCTCCGGCCTTCAGGATCTGTCCCACATCTTTTTTGAGTTTGCTGTCCTTTTCCAAACCCTCCTGGACTATCTGGGCATAACCGTTGATAACCGTAAGAATGTTGTTGAAGTCATGGGCAACACCGCCGGCCAGGGTCCCGATGGATTCCATCTTCTGCGCTTGAAAAAGCTGCGCTTCCAGCTTTTTTTGTTCCGTGGTATCGTGAAATATCACCAGGTTGGAGATGGAACCATCTTCACTGACAATCGGTGAATGGGAAGAATGGTAATAATGATTGTCTTTGGGACTGGTGATTTCCGTAGAAAAAACTGTTCCCCTGAGATTATCCCGATCTAGACACCAGGGACACGGTTCATTGAAATCATGTAAAACCTTGAAACATTTTTCTCCCGTGGCATCCCGCCCCGTCCTTTTAATCAACGCCGGGTTCATGTATTCTATCCGGTAATCTTCCGAGCCGATATAGGCCGGGTCAGTCATGGATTGCACCATGAGGCGGAATTTCTTTTCACTTTCCAGGAGCTTCTTCTTCACCTGCATACGTTCAGTAATATCTAAAACGATTCCCTGATAGCTAATGATTTCGCCACTCTCATCCCTCCGGACCAATGTCCGGTGATCCAGCCAGACGACGCTTTCGTCTTTGGCAATAATCCTGTATTCCTGTTTTATGCGGTCTTCTTCATAATCATTCTGGTAGGCAGCGGTATCCTCCATTATCCTGCCGATGTCATCGGGATGGATCAGATCTCCGTAAGAAACAGCGCCGCTTAAAAATTCTTCCGCCGTATAGCCAAAGATGTCCAGCACATTTTCTGACACATATTCAACCGGCCAGCCTGCTTCATTCTTCCATACAAAAACAACCGCGGGACTTTGGTTGATAATGTTATGTACTTCTTTCAACTTATTTTCTGTTTTTATCCGCGCGGTAACATCCCGGGCTATACCATTACACCCAAGGATAGTGCCGTGATCATCTTTACGAATCTTTACATTTCCAGACGCCCACCCGGTTGAACCGTCTTTATGTTTTATTTGAGCAATAAAATCATTGACATAACCATCTTTTTCCAAGGCAGCCAAAAGGTCATGCGGCTTTTCAGGGTTTACATGAAAATCTTCCATGTACCTCCCCAGTGTTTCTTCAACCGTATAACCACATAATTTCTCGAATGCCTGGGAGACATAAGTAATCTTTCCTTCACGATCTGTCCTAAAGTGAACATCAGGGGAATTTTCAACCAGCAACCGATATTTTTCCTCGGCTGATTTCAGCTTTTTATGGACAACCAGCAGATCTCTGCTTTTTCTCTGGAGTTGCAGTCGGGTAATGATTATTCCCACAAATAGAAAGACCAGGGCGATTATGACACTCCACATAATTTCAAACCTCCACTTCCTTCCTTATCATTTCACCTTCCGGCCATCAGGCCCAGATACCAGCTGATTAATGGCGATCCCCAGAAAAGATAGACCAGAGCGCCAAAGGCCAGAAAAGGCCCGAAAGGAATGGCAAACTGGCTGTCTTTTTTATTGATCACCAT
>DQWO01000128.1 GCA_011042595.1 Pseudomonadota bacterium | reverse complement strand
CCTTTGAGAGCTCCATTTTCTTCGTTATGCTGCAACCTTCGTTATTGCGGCGTACTAAAATGTACGCCTCACGCCTCAGGTTTTGTCTGCCTCGAATATAGAGCTCTCAAAGGGCCATGAGATCGTAGGGAATTGCATCTTACATCTCCACTTTCTAACTTGTGTTCATTCGGAAACATCAGTTTTCGGATGGAAACAAACTTGCATTGCCAGGCATACTCAACAAGCTGTTCGGGCTTGGCTCATAGCGGCATTGACCGCCGAACGAATCACCACGACGGTGATTCGCGGCGGGCACCTCACAGATGCACACGATGTGCAGCGAGAATGAGCGAGAGCCATGCCGGAACAGCTTTGGAAGGAGAGTCATTATTCATAGATGTGCCCCCCTATTTTTCTATTTCCCCAGCATGATGCGGCCATCTACCACGAAGCCAGCAGATTCACTGAGAAAAAGCGGGTTAACATCAATCTGCTTGATCACCGGAAAATCAGCCAGCAGATCAGCCAGGGAATAGAGCACCCGGTAAAGGGTTGGGCGATGAATACCTGACTGTCCGCGAGCGCCCTTGAGAATGGGAGCCCCTTTCAAAATTTCAATCATATCATTAATCAAGACCTCATCAAGCGGCGGCAGGCGCAGGGCCACATCCTGGAAAATCTCGGCATAAATCCCTCCCATCCCCAGCATGACCACGGGTCCGAAGGACTCATCCCGGCGGCCACCAACAATCATCTCAATTAGAGATTTTTCCTGAGTCTGGAGCAGAATGCCACGGAAATCCGCAAGCAAGCCAAATCGCCCCATCAATTCATCATAAGCCTGTTGCAATTGACTTTGATTTTCAATCCCCAGACGCACTCCGCCGGCGTCACTTTTATGGGACAATGATCCGGCCACTACCTTGGCAACCAGGGGGAAGGTCAATGGTTCAGCAATTTCCGCCAGGGATGAGGCGGAGAAAAACAGCCGGTATGGGAGAAGCGGCATATCGTAAGCCCGAAAAATATCCAGCACCTGGTCGAGGTAGAGGACCCCTTCCTGCAAGGTCTCGGATTCTTCAATGATGGCAGTTACCACCTGGCGGTCATAATTCCCCCTGACAGGAAGGTCTTCCGGCATGGCTTTTTCCTGGCGGCGGGCATAGTCCCGGGAAACAGCCAGCGCTTCGATACCTTCAGCCGGCTCGGTAAACAGGGGAAATGAAATTTGGCGCTTCAGCCGGTTAACCGCCTGGGCTCCGGTAAAAATACACAGGGCTACCGGTTTATGGTAACGCTGGGACAACTCATCAATGGTGAGGGCCAGACGCAGCGAAGCCTCCCCTTCCAGATCAGGTTGGAACACATGGTTAAACAGCACCCCGTCAACATCCGGGCGCTGCAACACCTGGTCAAGGATGGTAATGTAAAAATCAATATCAAACAGATCGCCCAAGTCAAGAGGATTGCCGGGTTTGATCACCTGGGCGCGAAAATGAGAGGTAATAAAGTCGGTAAATTCCCGGCTGAAGGGAACCAGGTTAAAACCGTATTCATCGGCAACATCCGCCGCCACCACCGCGTGCCCCCCCGAGCGGGAAATCACCACCAGGTTATCCCCTTTCATCAACGGCAGGCTGAATGATTTTACCTGGTTGATAAACTGGCGAAAGGTTTTAGCCCGAAAGATGCCATACTGCTGGCAGGCGGCATCAACCACCTGGTCATCATTGGCCAGGGCCGCGGTATGCGAGCTGGCAATTTCACTACTCTGTGCCGACGTA
This sequence comes from Pseudomonadota bacterium, assembly GCA_011042595.1. Taxonomy (GTDB): domain Bacteria; phylum Desulfobacterota; class Anaeroferrophillalia; order Anaeroferrophillales; family Anaeroferrophillaceae; genus DQWO01. The sequence continues at coordinate 1,069 of DQWO01000128.1, read as the reverse complement.
TTGGACTTGTGCAGGATCACCGGTTTATTAGTGGCCGCTACCCGGGAAAGCAGTCGTCGGCCATCCTGGATATCTTCCAGGTAGAGGCCGATAATGTCCGTTTGGGGATCATCCTTGAGATAAGCAAGATAATCTGATTCATCAAGGCAACTTTTATTGCCCATGCTGATGAATTTTGCCACCCCGATATTATTACTGCTCCCCAGGCCCAGGTAGGTTAAAGCCATGCCGCCACTCTGGGAAACCAGTGATAAACCCCCTTTTTTTATTTCAGCCGCTGACAAGCGCATAAACGGCAGGCACAAACCATTATGACGGTTGATAATGCTGATGCCGTTGGGACCAACAAATTTAATCCCGTTGGCCCGGGCAAAACTGACCAATTCCTTTTCCAGCTCCGCCCCCGCTGCAGATAGTTCCCGAAAACCACCGCTTTCAATAACTATCCGGGTAATTCCTTGGCGAAAACAAGCTTTAACCGCATCCAGGACCGTCGCGGCCGGCGTCAGGATGACCGCCAGATCAATATCATCCGGCAAAGAGGAAAAGTCGGTATGAATCCGATGGCCAAGGAAGTAGCCTGGCTGCCGGCCAAAAAGATGAATCTCCCCTTCAAAACCGAACTCAATCAGGTTTGAGGCAATATTCTTGCCCAGATTTTCCGGTCGAGAAGAAACGCCAATCACCAAAACTGAACAAGGGTGAAACAAACGATCCATGAAATGCTCCTTGACAATATTTTTAAAGTACTTATGAGTGAGTATTCATTTTTTTCTTTTCACTAACGTATTCCTTGCAATCATGTCAAGGGCTAACCGAACTTTCAAAATAAATTGACAAAAAGTGGGAAATATCGTAATTCAGCAGCGGATTTTAACCCGGTAGACAGACAATATCTTTTTAAGGAGTATATTCATGAGCGAAAGAACGTTATCGATTATCAAACCTGATGCGGTAGCCAAGGGGGTCATCGGCCAGATCATTGCCGATTTCGAAGCCAATGGCCTCAAGATTGCGGCGGTAAAAATGATCCGGATGAGCAAACGGGTAGCCCAGGGATTTTATGCGG
>DQWO01000002.1 GCA_011042595.1 Pseudomonadota bacterium | reverse complement strand
TTCATCAAGCCCACAGGCCCGACACACCTCCTCCGCCGCCCGCAGATGGCCACAATGAATCGGGTCAAAGGTGCCGCCAAAGACACCTACCCTTTTATTGACGGATCTGTCCATCACCATAAATAATATATTTAGTCGTTGTTAAGCCTTCCAGCCCCATGGGACCATAGGCATGGAGTTTGGTAGTGCTGATACCGATTTCCGCTCCCAGCCCCATCTGGCCGCCATCACTGAAGCGGGTTGAGGCATTAACCATCACCACGGAAGAATTTACCCGCTGCAGGAATGCCTGGGCCTGGCGGTATTCAGTGGTGACAATGGCTTCCGTATGATCAGAACCGTAGCGGTTGATATGGTCAATGGCCTGATCCAGATCATCCACCACCCGCACCGCCAGGGTCAGGGACAGGTATTCGGCATACCAGTCTTCCTCCGTCGCCGGCAGGAAATCAGGCACTATGGCCCTGGACCGCTCACAAGCGCGCACTTCCACTCCGGCATCCTTTAAAGCAACGGCTATCAGCGGCAGAAAATCAGCGGCGCTCTGCTGGTGAACCAAAAGGGTTTCCAGGGCGTTGCAGACCCCCGGCCGCTGGGTTTTCGCATTGATGACAATATCTCTGGCCATGGCATAATCGGCATGCTCATCTACAAATACATGGCACACCCCCTTATAATGTTTAATCACCGGAATGCGGGAATTTGCCACCACAAAGCGGATCAGTCCTTCACCACCCCGGGGGATGATCAGATCAATATATTCTTCCAATTTGAGCATCTCGGTAATCGCTTCCCGATCAGTCAAAGGAATCACCTGGATAACATCACCGGGGATGGAGGTCTGCCGCAGGGCTGCCTGCAAAACCTCCAGAATTGCCAGGTTGGAATGGATAGCTTCCGATCCACCTCGCAACAATATCCCATTTCCCGCTTTCAGGCATAAACCGGCCGCATCGGCGGTTACATTGGGTCGGGACTCATAAATCATCCCGATAACCCCCAGGGGAATCCTCATTTTACCAACCATCAGGTTGTTGGGACGTTTCCACATCCGGGTTATTTCACCAACGGGATCCGCAAATGATGCCACCTCTTCCAAACCGGCAGCCATGGATTCAATCACATCATCACTCAAGGTCAAACGGTCAATCATCGCGGCTGACAGACCCTGTTTTTCCGCTTCTATTAAATCCAGTCGGTTTTTTTCCTGCAAAAAAACCCGCCGGTCACGCAGCCCGGCAGCCATCAGCTGCAAAGCCCGGTCTTTTTCTGTGGTTCCGGTGGCCGCCAGAACCCGGGATGCTTGTTTTACCTTTTGCGCCAACGCCGTTATCTCAGCTGTCAGGTCCATGTTCCTTCCCCTCTTAACACAAACCGCTTTCAAGCTTGCCACTCCTTGCGGTTTTTCATTCTTTATCCTTAATCCTTTATCCTTTAACCTTTGACCTTTATCCTCACTAATCATCCATCACCACCAGGTTGTCCCGATGAATAACCTCATCCACCGAATGATAACCCAAAGCTGCTTCAATCTCCCAGGAATGACAACCCCTGATCTTATCCACCTCATCAACGGCATAGTTAGAAAGCCCGCGGGCAATCTCCTTGCCCTCTTCATCGTGGCAGGAAACCGGATCGCCAACCCCAAAGCTGCCCTCAGTTTTAAGGATGCCGGAAGGAAGCAAGCTTTTACCACCCCTGACAATGGCGCCTGCCGCCCCCTGATCGAGAACCAGGACACCCCGGGGCTTGACCCCATAGGCCAACCAGTGTTTGCGACAGGTCAAGCGATTTTCCCGGGGCAGAAACAGGGTTCCCTCCTCTTCACCGGCCAGAACCCGACCCACAATCCCGGGACGTTTGCCGTTGGCGATGATCGTCGGAATCCCGTAAGCCACGGCCTTTTTCGCCCCCTGAATCTTGCTGATCATTCCTCCACTCCCCAAAGAACTACCGGTCAGGCCGGCTAATGATTCAATATCACTGTCTACTTCACGGACCAGGGACAAAAACTCCGCCTGGGGATTGACTTTCGGATCTTCAGCATAAAATCCGTCAATATCGGTCAGCATGACCAGCAGATCAACCTCAACCATGGAGGTCAACAGAGCCGCTAAATTATCATTATCACCAAATTTGATTTCCCTGACCACTACCGTATCATTCTCATTCACTATGGGAATCACGCCCTGCTGCAGCAGGGTGGCGATGGTATTCCGGGCATTCAGGTAACGTCGGCGATTATAGATATCATCACCAGTCAGCAGAACTTGTGCTACCACCTGTCGATAGTGGGCAAAGGCCTGTTCATACTGCCACATGAGACGTACCTGACCAACCGCGGCACAAGCCTGTTTCTCCGGAATGGTTGCCGGGACCTGCTGATAACCCAACACACCACGACCGGCAGCCACCGCACCGGAAGTGACAATAACAAATTTATATCCCTGCTCGATCAGCTGGGCAATCTCGGCCGCAAAGCGAGAAAAGAAATCAACATCCAGCTGCCCATTGTCAACAGTCAAAACAGCACTGCCCAGTTTGACCACCACCAGACTGGTGTCTTTCAACAGAGAAGCACGCATGCTGTCCCGGGTGTCTTTTTCTCCCATTCTTTTTCCTTCAGACAAAATTTTCACTGTCCGGCAAGCTTTACAGAGTCAACAAACACCTAAATTAAGCGATTAGCTATTAGTTCAATTAATGCAAGATTTTTTCTCATTTAGTGCCTTACCCCTGAAATGCTGTCACTCTTTTCAGTACCCCCTTGAGGGGTGTAAAAAACAAGAAAAAAATACTCAAATATAAACCACCCGTTCGCGATGCTCACTTGAGAAC
>DQWO01000279.1 GCA_011042595.1 Pseudomonadota bacterium | reverse complement strand
TAGTGTACCCAGGCATAGACAAAAATTGAACCAACCATCAACAACAGCAATCCACCATTAAGCAACTTCCACCGCAGAACCCCGGCAACTGGTTTTTTCATAATCGTTCCACCGCTCTCAACTTTGCGCTGCGGCTGCGCGGATTACGCTCAATTTCGTCCACTTGTGGAACCACCACTTTTCCGGTCAACCGACGAACCTGGGGAACTTTACCACAGGTACACACAGGGAAATCGGGAGGGCAGCTACAGGAGGCTGACCATTGTCTGAACATCCTTTTGACAATCCGGTCTTCCAGCGAATGATAAGAGATAACCACCAAGCGTCCGCCCTGATTTAAACAGCTTAGCCCGGCTTCAAGAACCGCAACCAACGCCTGCAGTTCTTCATTGACGGCAATTCTCAAAGCCTGAAATACCCGGGTAGCCGGATGAAGCCGCCGGTGACTTTTTGCCGGCGGTGTCAATGACAAAATCAAGTCGGCCAGCTCCCTGGTCGTGGTTATGGTTTTTTGAGATCGGGCAGCAACAATGGCTCTGGCAATGGATCCGGCATAAGGTTCTTCACCAAACCGCCTGAAAATATCCCGCAACTGATCAACGGTACCGGTACGGATGATATCCGCCGCGGAAGATTCCTGTCCCTGGTCCATGCGCATATCCAGCGGGCCATCAAGCTGAAAACTGAATCCTCGCGGTGCATTGCTTAACTGATAGGAGGAAAGTCCGAGATCCAGTAGCAAGGCATCAATTCCCTTGACCTGAACCTCATCTAGCAACTGGGAAAGATCGGCAAAATTACCCTGGAGGAGTGTAAAGCGCTCACCATATCGCTGCGATAAAGAAATGGCTCTCTGACTTGCAGCCCGATCCCGATCAATGGCAATAAGCCTTAGCCCTTGACCGGTTTGATCCAGGATCGCCATACTGTGTCCACCACCACCAAAGGTCGCGTCGACAAAAACACCGTCCCGCTCCCTGAAGCGTGAAACATTAAGATATTTCAGGGTTTCAGTGAGGAGAACCGGTACATGCTTCATTTCCACTGACATAGATCATATGCCGAATTCAGCCATCGCCGCGCTGATTTCCCCTGCAGCTCCAAGCGTATCAGCCAACTCAACTTCCCAACGCTCTTTACTCCAGATTTCTATCTTTTTTACTGCACAGACAATAACTACTTCTTTTTCCAACTGGGCATAACCGCGCAAAGAGGGGGGAACTAGAATCCTACCCTGTTTATCCAGAGAGCATTCAACTGCAGCTGAAAGATAAAATCGGTGGAAACTTTTCACTTCTTTTTTATTTTGTGGCAGGAGAGAAACCTTATCTTCCAGGCAGGTCCATTCGGGATAGGGAAAACAATCCAGGCAACCATCAAAACCATTGGTAACCATTAATGAAGGGGTGTATTCCTGCACCAGCAGCTCCCTCACCTTAGCCGGAATATTTAACCGCCCTTTGGCATCAATAGAGTATTCGTAACGACCGCGAAACACTAAATTCTCCCACCGGAAACCCTGCTAAGGCAAAAATCACCCACTTTTAACCACTTATCCCCACTAGATACCTTCATCATCTCTGTTTGTCAAGGGTAAAAAGCAAAAAAACCACGCATAAAGCACGGTTTTTTTGATAAACATAAAATATTGTTCTAGGATATGCCTGCCAGCATACTAAAGCCATGCAACAGCTGATGTTTTCAGCTAACTCCCAGATAGATGAGTACCAGGGTAAGAGTAACACCGCTGAGCAGGGTGGAAACAAAAATAGTCGCGGCCACTATCTCCGGATGGGTATCGTAATTAATGGCGTAGAGCAAAGGGATGATGGCAGAAGGGGTACTGGTCTGGAGAATCAGAACATTGCGCGGCAAACCCTGAATACCCAGCAGAGCACACAGCCCAATGGCAACCAGCGGCGAGAGAATTAAACGCAAGCCGCTGCTGCTTAAAACCGGCAGCAGCGCCCCACCGCGGATACTGGTCCTGGATAGTTGCATCCCCAGGAGCATTAAGAGCCCCGGAATAGCCGCCTGACCCACCAGATCAATGGATTTCAGCAGTACGGTAGGCATCGGCAGTTGAAAATATCGCCAAATAGAGGCCAGCACAACAGCATGAAATAATGGTATTTTAAAGATTTCCAGCAAAGACTCCCTGATGGAGGCCTGCCCACGGGAAGCAATATAAATAGCCAGGGTTCCCAGAGGAAAAGTAAAAAGAACCAGCACAATAACCCCGTAAGCCAGGCCTTCTTTACCAAAAGCGAAGAGTACCAGAGGCAGACCATAATTACCGGTATTCATCATGATGGTCGATAGGGAAAAAGCACTGGTTTTCCGGGTATCCAGACCTAAAATTCGGCCAAAGGCAGCAGATACTCCCCAAAAAAACAACGTCATCAACAGCATAAAAGCAATGGCTCGGGGCAAAAAACTGCTGAGCTGCTCATGTCCTTTAATCAGACCGGAAAAAATCAGGCAGGGAGTAAAAAAGTACAGGGTAAGATCTGAAATGGATTTAAAGTCGGGGCGCTTAGTTTTTTCAAACATGACCCCCAGGGCAATAATCAGGAAAATGGGAAGGAGAATTTTAACAAATACCATTTTGACATTCTTTCCTGGCAACCTTAGTGGATCACACTGTCATATCGGCCGCTAACGTAACGCAACAACAGGCAAAAAGAAAGCAATATTTATTGACAAAGACAAGAGGTTCATTATAGCTTAGCCGCTATGGTTAAAACCTGATCATCATTACTGAAAGGCAGCCCATGAACAGCAAAAACATCCCCTTGACTGATCGCCTTATTTTTGCCCTTGATGTTCCTTCCGCCGATGATGC
>DQWO01000329.1 GCA_011042595.1 Pseudomonadota bacterium | reverse complement strand
TCCGAAGGCGGGCGGGTAAACGTTCGTCTGGAAGCGGTTGAGCAGGGGGTGAAACTGGTGGTTGAGGATACGGGGATCGGCATTCCCGAAGCCGATCTGCCCCGGATTTTTGACCGTTTTTACCGGGTGGACAAGGCCCGCAGCCGGGAGGAAGGCGGCAGCGGTCTGGGATTGAGCATCGTCAAGTGGATCGTTGATGCCCATCACGGTGACATCACGGTCGAAAGCGTGGTTGGCGAAGGTACCACCTTTACGGTTGTTCTCCCGCGTGCTGATGAGGCAGCGCTGGAGGAGGAGATTAGAAAATAATAATATTTTTCTAATCAAGGTATAATTTCTTTTTAATTGAGGTATAATTTTTCCCTGTTACAAGGGGAGAATAGAAAGTCGGTTGTCAAAACCACTCTCTGCTCCTCTCTTCTCTTCCTGTTGGCAACCAGCCTTTTACCTCCTTTTTGGGCTGTTTGCCAACCACCCCTTGGCAGGGTTGCCAAGGGGTGTCCCTTTTTTGGGTGGACTGGAAAAATAATCACAACTATGTTTACTTGAGGAGGTTTGTTGAAATGCGCAAATTAGTGAAAGCTTCGATTGTCATTGTTGTAACTTCAGTTATCATCTGTTGCTGGTTCCAGATGGGGTTTGCAGTTCCTGCACCATCGAGCTTTGCGCCGTTGGTCAAAACCCTGACCCCGGCAGTGGTAAACATCAATACGACCAAGGTTGTGAAAAGTGCCGGCCGGAGGTTCGATTTCCATGGCTCTCCTTTTCCCAACGATCAGTTTGATGATTTTTTCAATCGCTTTTTTGGTCAGCAGCCTCAGCGTAAATTCAAGCAGCGGAGCTTAGGTTCAGGCTTTATTATCAGCAAAGATGGTTATATCTTTACCAATAACCATGTGGTGGAAGATGCCGATGAAGTTAAAGTGACCCTTTCCGATGAAAAAAGCTATGATGCCAAGATAATTGGTACTGATGACAGGACTGATTTAGCTATTTTAAAGATAGAAGTTGGCCATGATTTGCCAGTTGTTCCCCTTGGTGACTCCAGTAAACTGGAGGTGGGGGATTGGGTCATTGCCATCGGTAATCCTTTCGGCCTTGAGCGGACGGTTACGGCTGGTATTGTCAGTGCCCGTGGCCGGGTTATTGGTTCCGGTCCCTATGATGATTTCATCCAGACTGATGCTTCGATTAATCCTGGAAACAGCGGCGGTCCACTGTTCAATCTCAAAGGGGAGGTAGTGGGGATTAATGCGGCTATTGTGGCTGGTGGACAGGGGATTGGTTTTGCCATCCCGGTCAATATGGCCAAGGACCTGCTGCCCCAGCTGAAAACCGGTAAAGTTTCCCGTGGCTGGTTGGGCGTGCAGATTCAAAAAGTTACTCCTGATTTGGCCGAATCATTTGATCTCGACAGTGAGAAAGGGGCTTTGGTTGCCGATGTAGTTAAAGACAGCCCAGCGGCCCGGGCGGGAATTGAAACCGGAGATATTATTCTTTCTTTCAATGGTCAGGATGTAGACAGTATGCGCAAGCTTCCCAGTTTGGTGGCGGCGATACCTCCAGGGACTAAAGTGAAAATGAAAGTGCTGCGCCGGGGTAAAGTGAAAAAACTGAAAGTGGTGATTGCGGAACTGAAAGATGAGGAAATGGCTGATGGCAGCCCGGCGGAAAAAGGTGAGCTGGACAGACTGGGGATGGCGGTTCGTCAGATAACCCCGGAGCTGGCCGGTCAGTATCGCTTGCCCCGTGATTCCGGGGTGGTGATCAGCCGTATAGATCCTGATGGCCTGGCCGCAGAAGGGGGATTGCATGCCGGCGATATAATTCTTCAGGTTAATAACTCTGATATCGAAACAGTAAAAGATTTTCGCCAGGCGATCAAAAAGGCGAAAAAGAATAAACTTGTCCGTTTCCTGGTTCAGCGACGGAACAGTCGGATTTTTGTGGTTATGAGAATGAATTGAATTAATTAATGAATATCCAAGGCGGGCTTAACGCCCGCAACCTAAATCAAGGTATCAGGAAGTTCCGGCATGGCTCTCGCTCATTCTCACCGGCCGTGTCCATGGCCGGCTCCGAGGCGTCTGCCGCGAATCACCTTGTGTGATTCGTTCGGCGGCCAATACCGCTATGAGCCAAGCCAGAACATCCTGAATGTATTCCCGACAAATGGCAGCCTTTCAGAAGTAAGGAACTAAGATGAGCAATCCCTCCAGGGAGAAAGGTACGCCTTCACCTTGTTGGTGGTCATTGTCTTTTACCCCGACGGCTGAATATTATGAAAAGGTCACCCGGCTGCTTTTCGCGGCCGGGTGTTCTGGTATCTGGGAGCCTGACAAAGATGATGGCCGGGCAGCGATAGTTGCGTATTTCCCGGCTGAATGTCATGATGAGATGACAGTCCTTTGCCAGCGGTTATCTCCTCTTTTGCTGGATCCTGGGGCAATTGCGGTTGAAAAAATCAGCCAGGAAAACTGGATGGAGGGCTGGAGAGATTATTTCAGACCGGTGAACCTGACGCCAACATGGATGGTGATGCCCCCATGGTGGCCAGGCGCAGGCGGGCAACCAGGCCAGATCACCATTTATCCCGGAATGGCTTTTGGTACCGGGACCCATGAAACTACCCGCCTGGCGGCAATTTTGCTGGAAAAAAGATTAAAACCCGGAAATTCAGTGCTGGATGTGGGGACCGGTAGCGCTATTCTGGCTATTCTCGCCCATAAGCTTGAAGCTGGACAAATTTTTGCCATTGATATAGATGAAGATGCATTGGAAAATGCCGCCGAAAATTGCCGGTTGAACAACTGTGAACAAACTATCCAGTTATCATCACGTGACCTTGATG
>DQWO01000111.1 GCA_011042595.1 Pseudomonadota bacterium | reverse complement strand
GTGTTAGACGTGCAGGCGGACAACATTGTCATGAGCCTGATTGACGAACAGGTGTTTCAGCAGATCGGGGGTGATTATCTGGCTGTCCGGGCGCATCCTGAGACCCGGGATTATTTTCTTCATCTCTTTCGGCAACAGGGATATCAAAAACTGGCAACAACGATTGAAAAGGCCGCCGGCCAGGCAGCGCCGGAGCCGGCAGCAAGACCTTTGGCCTGTGCCGTGGATGATTCTCGGATGATCCTGAAAATTTATCGTAATATCTTGTATGAGCTGGGCTATGAACCGGTTCTTTTTGAATTTCCGGCCGCTGCCCTCGAATGGTTGGAAGAGAAAAAACCGGCGGTATTGTTTACCGATCTGAATATGCCGGAAATTACCGGCATCGAATTGGTTGAAAAGGCCAGACAGTGCTATCCTCGGGAAGAATTGCCCATTATCATGGTCACCACCCAGAATGAAATGCAGGATAACGAAGCCGCGTTGGCCGCCGGGGTGAATGACATCCTGGCGAAACCTTTCACCGCCGAAACCCTGCAGGCCGCCATTGAGAAAAACCGCTGAAGATATTTTTTAAATATTCAGCAGACTGCATAAAATAAACGCTTACTTACCCTCTGGGTTGTCCTATTGTTTTTTCTCACGGAGGCACAGAAATGCGTATGAAAAAGTATGGTTTTCTCTGTGACTTAGTGACTTTGTGAGAGTTATCCTATTTCCATTGTTAACTGAATACTTACGATATTTTCTTCAGAGTCAAATTTTATCATCAAGAAATTCAGTCAATAATGCGAATATCGAACATATTAAACTTTTTTTGATTTCAGCTTTGCTGGATGTAGGGAGATGAATATGAGTATTATAAAAAAAGAAGGTGATAAGGTTTTTATCAATCCGGGTCAGGATGTGGTAACCCCGGTGATCAAGGATTTTCAGCGGGAGCTCCAGGAAATTGTGGCCGAAAAACCGGCCGAGCTGGTTATTGACCTGGAAGGAGTGGGGCTGGTGGATTCCACCGGCCTGGGATTGTTCATTGCCGCCTATAATTCTTTAAAACAGCACCAGGGAACCATAACGATTATTAATGCCAGGGGTAATGTGCTGGATGTCCTGCTGATGACGCATTTAAATCGTATTTTTAATATCGTTACAGATTAAAAGAGGTTAAAGGCTAAAGGACAAAGGGTTAAGGGGTCAGGAGATGTCTCCAAGCCGTAAGAGTCAACATATCCGGGAGAATGAGCCATGATGATGGATGATGAAACTTTACAGATGTACGTGGGAGAGGCCAGTGAGCATCTGGAGGATATCGAAAGTGATCTGCTGACCATCGAACAGGATGGGGCTGATTTGGATGAGGAGCTGGTTAATAAGGTTTTCCGGGCGGCTCATTCCATCAAGGGCGGGGCTGGATTTCTGGGCTTGACGGCGATCAAGGAACTGTCCCACAAAATCGAAAATATCCTCGATATGGTCCGTAACCGGCAGATGGTGCCGACCCCGGATATCGTCAATGTTGTGTTGTTGGCCTTTGATTATCTGAACCAGATGCTCAAGAATGTTTCCGCCAGCAATGAGATGGATATTGCCGAACATCTTGGGGCGCTTGAGGGTCTGGCAACGGCGAACCTGACTGCCGGCGAGCAGGAAAGTGCTGAAAAGCAAGTTGTTATTAAAAATGCCGACAAGCGTGAAGTTTTTACCCTCTCCGAACTTGAGCTGCAGCAGGCCCAAAAAGGGGGCAAATATCTGTATCTGCTCAACTATGATCTTATCCATGATCTGCAGCAGCAGGGTAAAAATCCCCTGGAGATTATCAAAGGGCTCCAGGACAGTGGCGAAGTTGTGGATGTGAAAGTTGATTCCCTAGGCGTGGGTACCCTGGAGGAGGGTGAGTTTGCCAACTGTCTACCCATGGATGTCCTGTATGCCAGCATTATTGAGCCGGATCTTCTGCCGACTCTGCTGGATGTAAAGGCTGAACAGGTGTTTTTATTAGATGAACAGCTCAAATCTCCGGCAGAACAACCAGCAGTTGTGGTTTCTGAAGTTGAAGTGAAAGCAGAGGTTCCACCCCTCCCGGTGCCGGAAACTAAACCTGCCGAAGCTCCAGTTTTTCCAGCCCCGGAGAAAAAAAGCAAAGAGATCACCACCCCGGCTAAAACAGCCGCAAAAGAATCTCCAGCGGCCGCGCCGGTTGCCAGTACCCAGGCGGAATCGGTGCGTGTGCATGTCAGCGTTCTGGATCAACTTATGACCCTGGCCGGGGAACTGGTACTGGCCCGTAACCAGTTGCTGCAGGCGATTAATAATGGCGGTCGGGGAGAACGGAATACGGCCGGCCAGCGCGTTGACCTGGTGACCTCGGAACTGCAGGAAGCGATCATGCTTACCCGGATGCAGCCGGTGGGCAATATTTTCAATAAGTTTCCCCGGGTTATCCGGGATATGTCCCGGGATCTGGGTAAACAGCTTGAATTGATCCTGGAAGGCAAGGATGTTGAGCTGGATAAAACCATTATGGAAGGTCTGGGCGATCCCCTTACCCATTTGGTGCGCAACTCAGCCGATCATGGGATTGAATTGCCGGATGATCGGCTGGCCAAGGGTAAAGATCCGGTGGGTAAAATACTGCTGAAGGCCTACCATGAATCCGGCCAGATCAATATCGAGATCAGCGATGATGGCAAGGGGTTGGATACCGAAAAGATTACCGCCAAAGCGCTGGAAAAAGGCCTGATCAGCCCGGAGCAGGCGGAAAGTATGACCGACCGGGAAAAGGCCAACCTGATCATGCTGCCCGGCCTGTCGACGGCGGAAAAGGTCACCGATGTTTCCGGCCGCGGGGTGGGTAT